>JACQQR010000101.1 GCA_016206875.1 Candidatus Omnitrophota bacterium | reverse complement strand
CTTTACGATAGGCAATGCAGATTCTTCGCGCCTCTTCGGGCACTCAGAATGACAAAAAGTACTGTATCAAGTGGTAGGCACCCGCCGGCGGAAGGATTATTTACAAATCTGAAATAATTTCGGTACAATAGGCGCCCTTTACCGGGGCGTAGCTCAGCTTGGCTAGAGCACCTGCTTTGGGAGCAGGGAGTCGGAGGTTCAAATCCTCTCGCCCCGAAATTACAATAGAGGTTCCCCGCCAGAGGCGGGTCCGCCTTCGGCGGAGAATCCTCTCGCCCCGAAATATTTGCAAAAAAAGTGACTGTCACTTTAGTGACTGTCACTTTTTTTTATTTTATTTCGCCTGAGGGCCGGAAACTATTATCTTTGTGTCATCCTTTTTCTTTCCTTTGAAGAAAGACATCGGGTCTTCGAAGCGGTAGGTGAAGGTAATCAGGAATTCTTGTGTGAAGGAAGTATAGCGGCCATCGATGCTGAGTCCGGATTTAGCCAAAACCGTCGGGTTATCCACTGCCCGGCGCGTGTAGAGCATGGCCAGGTAGGCAATATCCAGAGTGGCATTTTTGAATAAATCGTAGCGAAAACCAAACGTGCCGCCCACACGGTTGGAGTCGGGAATATCATTGGTGAAATGATGTTTGGGAATCGCCGCCGTGTAGAGCAAAGCCCCGGCCATCAGATCCAGTTTTTTGTTGGCTTTATAATGACCGCCCAGGTGAAAACTCCAGGTATCTTCGGAATTTTTGGGAATGGTGCCCAAACTGACGAGCACGGTGTTCGGCCTGTCGAAATGAATATCTTGATCTCTGAAGACACTCCAGCGCGTATACCCTAAATCAAATTCTGCGCCCCATTTTTCGGAAGGCTCATAGGCATAGGCCACGGTAATATTGGATGGCAAAGCAATTTCCGAACTGATGCCTGTCTGGAAAGTGGGAACAGTAGGAAAAGTTCCGGCTAAAAGGGCATTTAGGCCTTCAATTTTTACATTTCCATGGACGTCAATTGTGGCCCGGCTCCGGTATAAAAATCCGAGTTTTTGTTTGGGAGTAATTTTATAGAGCGCGCTGACATTCCATCCCCAGCCAAAACCGCGCATTTCTGTTCGAGCCAATCCGTCAGGAAATGTATTGCCGGGAACTGCGCCCGCCAAAGTAAATGAGTTGGGGAAATTCAGCACCTGGCCATAATTATAAGTACTGTAACTGACCGCGCCGCCGCCGATAGATAATTTTTCATGAAGTTTCACACCGCCTTCAATATTAACCGCCACCATTTTCATCACATTGCGAAAACCCGTGTACTGGGCGATATTACCGATTGAATGATACCGGTTGTGAGTGCCGAAAGGTGAAGTAACCCCCATGCCGAATCCGAATTTATCCCCCATTAATTTTCCGGGATTCAGGGTGAGGAAAAATGTAGGAATAAGCGCCAACTGCGGCGTGTTGTGTTCGCCGTCGCCGGTGGCTGAGCTTGTTAAATGAGTGAAGGTGTTGAGACCGGCAAGACTGCTGGAAAACTGAATGCCTTTTAAATCCGGTAGACCGGCCGCGTTGAATACCACGGCGTCGGGGTCATCGGGCCGGGCCACCACAGCATTGGATTGAGCCAGAGACTCAGCGCTGTACGAAGCATTTTCAAAACCGGCTGAGCCCAAGGCCCAGGCGGAGTTTTGGTGGAAGACAAACAGGAGCACAAAAGGGACTAACAGCAAGCTGAATGGGCGTGATTTCATGATGCTGAAAATATCGGCCTCAAGTGACAGTCACTTTAGTGACAGTCACCTTCTTTCAAAATATCGACCGGGTTTTATAAATAGAAATTAAGAGTCCCACAGCAATAAAGGAGCTAATCAGTGAAGATCCCCCGTAACTAATAAATGGAAGCGGAAGGCCGGCTATGGGCATCATCCCCATTGTCATGCCGATGTTGATAAATATATGGAAAACAATCATGGACACGATTCCCGTCACCAGCAGCCGGGCCGGCATATCCGTGGTTTGGGTGCCAATTAACGTGGCGCGCCATATCAAAAGAAGGAAAAGCATAATTAATAACGCAGCGCCGACGAATCCCCACTCTTCTCCAATCACACTGAAAATAAAATCCGTGTGATGCTCAGGAATAAACTGCAAGCGGTTTTGCGTTCCCTGAAACCAACCCTTTCCAAAAATCATTCCCGAGCCCACAGCAATCTTCGACTGAATCGCGTTATAGCCCGCGCCCAAGGGGTCAATATTGGGATTGATAAACACCAGAAGCCGGCGTTTTTGATATTCCTTTAAGAGCATCCAAAAAAGCGGCATCCCGGCCACGCCCAGTAAAACGGTGCCAAAAAGATAACGCAGTTTGGCGCCCCAAACAAAAAGCATACAGAAAAAAATAGGAATAAAAATCAGGGTGCTGCCCAAATCAGGCTGTTTGAGAATAAAGCCGAGAGGAAAAATAACGATTCCTGAGGCCAATATAAATGTGATCCAATGATTTTTCTTTGGGCTCCGGCCGCCCAAAAATCGCGCCAACGCCAGTATGGTTGAAAGTTTGCAAAATTCGGAAGGCTGGAGAGCAATCACTCCTAAATCAAGCCAGCGCTGCGCCCCCTTAGCGCTGACTCCCGTGATCATCACTAACACCAAAAGGAGGATCGACAGGCCATAAAAAATAAACGCCAAATTTAAAAAAGAGCGGTATCCAAGCCAAACCACCACTATCAGCACAGCGACACCCAAACCCATCCACATCAATTGGCGTATCAGGTAACCCATAGAATGGCCGGCCGTAGCGCTGGCAATAAACAGCAGACCTAAAAATGACAGCATCATGGCCAGAGAAAATAGCCCCCAATTGAACCCCCGAAAAATGTTATTGGCGAACATGGGAGGAGGATACCGGGGTTTCGAAAGAACGAACCGGTTGAAGTTTGAGCTTGTGAGCTGCGGGAGCCTTGATTTCCATTTCCCGGCCCCTCTCTTGCAGGTCTCGCCAGGCCTTGACTACTTCATGCATTAATTTTCCGGCCACCAATCCCCCGGATTTGCCGTGCTCCACAAAACAAATGAAGGCGACTTCGGGCCGCTCAAAAGGAAAAAAACCGCCAAACCAGGCGTGATCTTCTCCGCGGGCGGCTTGCGCCGTGCCGGTTTTGCCGGCCATTTTCATAAAATCTACCCGGCCATACTGCCCTGTTCCGTAATCGGACTGAACCACCTTGAAAAGTCCTTTCTTCACCAGTTGAATGTCTTCGGGACTGACATTCAGTTTTTTACGCGCAAGACGCCCGCTTTCCACAAAATGCGCCGGAGGAATTTCCGTTTCAAGCGCCAGAGCGCCCATCATGCGCATGAGTTCAAGCGGCGTTACAGAAAGATAGCCCTGGCCAATCGCATAACTGATGGTCTCGCCTTGATACCACCGGTCATGAAAACGTTCCTGCTTCCAATTTTCATCCGGAACATTTCCCCGGATGTACGTCACTTCCACATCCTGGGCCTGACCCAGCCCCAGCCGGCGCGCCATCGAGGCAATTTCTGAGGCCTGGAGCATGCGGCCCAGATTATAGAAAAATACATTGCACGAGCGCTCCAGCGCCGTCACAAGATTCATCGCTTGATGGCCTCTCCGGTACCAGCACTTGAAGGGACGCGAGCCGGGCGCGAGCCGAAAGAACCCATTACAAAAAAAACTGGTGCGTTCATTGACCTTGTTTTTTTCAAGCGCGGCCAAAGCGGTCACGATTTTGAACAAGGATCCGGGAGGATAGGTAGCCCGCAGCCCCCGGTCAATCAACGGGTGTGACGGATTTTTGAGCAGTATCCCTCTTTCTTTCATGCGGGCGGGGTCCACAAAAATGTTTGGGTCAAAAGAAGGCTCGCTCACCCAAGCCAGAATGCCGCCGGTTTTTAAGTCCATCATTCCCACTACACCTTTTTTATTTTGAAATAATTCTTCGATACGCGACTGCAAACGCCCGTCAATCGTAAGCGTGATATCCCGCCCTTTTTGCGTTTTGCGCTCAGAGAGAATCTGGGTCTGCCTTCCCCGTGAATCCACTTCCACCTGAAGACCGCCGTTTTCACCCCGAAGCACGGAATCCAATCCCTTTTCAATTCCCATGCGCCCGACTCTATCATCGCTTTGAAACTTTTTTTCCTCATCTTGATCCAATTCCTGCTTCGACACCATCCCTACATAACCCACCAAATGAGCCGCCTTTTCTCCCAAGGGATAACTCCGGATGGACTCCACTTGCACAATCACACCCTCAAAATCCGGCCTTTTCTCTTCAATCAGGAATAAAGTTTGTAAATCGACGCCGCGGGCCAGCACCACCGGCATAAAGGGAACTTTTTTTGCTTTTTTAATTTTCTCTTCTATTTCTTGACGGCTGATTTTTAGAACGCGCGCCAACTCGGGAAGATCCTTCGGATCCAGATCTCCGGGAAGAATAGAAATGTTGTAGGAGGGACGGCTGGTTGCTAGAAGCAGGCCGTTTTTGTCGTATATATCGCCGCGAGACGCGGCCAGAGGAATCAAGCGTATCCGGTTGTGCTCGCTTTTGCGATATAAGCGCGGGCCTTCAACCACCTGCGTATAAAACAGGCCCGCAAGAAGCAGTCCGAAAAGGAATACAATGACACCGCGAAAAATCTGATATCGCATCGTAGGATTCGTCGTCACTCTGGAAAAAAATTCGGTTCTAGGCCAGAAGATGGGCTCGGGACGACCGGAAATATATACAGCGCTCAAGCGCTCCAATCATCCAAACCGCTAAGAAGGCAGTATACAAGGAATGAAGAAAACTAAGCCAGAAGAAATTTCGGGGAAATTCGGGAGAAGGGCTGCACAGCAAAACTATCAGGGCGTATATCCAGAATTGGAAGAGTGCAAATATAAAACTTGTGGCTCCTTGAATCAGAATATTCGTGCGTTCCACCTTTAAACTCAACATAGAAATCAGACACGCCGCGGCAAAATAGCTGAATGTCTCCGCCCCAAAAAAACCCGAGGAAAAGACATCCCGCACAAAACCTAGTAGAAGAGCAACGAGCGGGGCGCTGCGGCGGTCGATCACGAAGGACCAGAAAACAATATAAATTAAAAATAAATCAGGGCGAATCATGCCCAGCTCTAACACCCGGCCAAAAAATAATTCAAAAAAAATCAAAACCAGCGAAAGGATTACCGCCCTTCGGGCTTTTTGACCCAACACAAAACCTCCTCCAATTTGGAGAATGCAACAAAGGGTTTCACCTGGGCATATAAATGAAGGCCGTCCGGATCTTTGCCCACCATTTCTACTTTGCCCACCGGAATTCCTTTGGGATACACGCCTCCCATTCCGGAAGTCACAATCGTATCGCCAATTTTGAGCGTGGCGCTTAAATCAATGTAGCTCATTCTAAGAAGCTTTTTTCCTTCTCCGCACAATAATCCGATATCCCGCGACTCTTGCACAAGCACGCTCGTGCGCGAAGAAGCATCTGTCAAGAAAATCACATTGGCCGAAGAATTTCCGGCTGAACCCACCTTCCCCACCAAACCCTCCGGAGTGATCACCGGCATTCCTTTGCCGACCCCGTGCCGCGCGCCTTTATCAATCACGGCCGTTTGTTCCCAAAAAGAGATGCTGCGAAAAATAATTTGGGCATACAAACTGCTGCGTGATTTTTGCTCCAAATAAGGCAGAAATTTTCCCAGCCGCTGAATCTTTTTGTTTTCTTCTTTGAGCCGGGCCACTTCTATTTCTAGTTCATTTAGACGGGCTTGGAGTTCTTTATTTTGCCTGTACGTGAACAGAAAGCTTTTTGTCTGTGCGAAGAGGCCTGTGCATTGATCCGAGAAGAAATCGGAGGCTTGAAAAACCGGTTTGAAGGTTTGGTAGGAAAAAACACGCACCGTTTCAGGAAATCCAACAGCTACTTTGGATATCACAAGCGGCAAAACGGCAAGAACCAGAAAAAGAACCAGAGCCTTGGGTCTCACAGCTCAGAACCCCTGCTTTAAAGCGCGCTATTATTATGAACGATGATCGTATTTTGAATTGGAGTGATTATTCACTGAAAGTTTTTTGAGCAAATTAATATCGCTCAAATAACGCCCTGTGCCCAAGGCAATAGCCGTCAGCGGATCATCGGCTATGTGGACAGGCAATCCTGTCTCTTCGGCCACCAGCTTATCCAGACCCCGGAGCAGTGCCCCGCCACCCGCCAGCACTAAACCCCGGGTGAGCAAATCGGCGGAAAGTTCCGGAGGCGTTCTCTCTAAAGTAATGCGCACCGCTTCTAATATAGAAGAAGCAGGCTCGGAAAGCGCTTCGCGGATTTCCTCGCTTGTGACCGTAATCGTTTTGGGGAGTCCTGCCAAAATGTCGCGCCCGCGTACCTCCATAGTCAACTCTTCTTCCAATGGATACGCGGAGCCGATTTTAATTTTGATATCTTCGGCCGTGGCCTCGCCAATGAGTAAATTGTACGTTTTTTTCAAGTGCTGAACAATGGCATCATCAAATTCATCACCGCCAATGCGTATGCTTTTGGCGAACACAATGCCCGCCAAAGAAATCACGGCCATCTCCGTGGTTCCGCCGCCGATATCGATAATCATATTTCCCGCAGGTTCATGAATGGGAAGACCCACGCCGATCGCCGCAGCAATCGGCTCTTCCACTAAATATACCGGGCTTCTGGCGCCGGCCCGTTCGGCGGAATCTTTCACGGCGCGCTTTTCCACTTCGGTAATTCCACTGGGAACAGCGATCACCACCCGGGGACTTACTAATCTTCTTTTTTGATTTACTTTGCGGATAAAATAACGAAGCATCGCCTCCGTCATATCAAAGTCAGCGATGACTCCGTCTTTCATAGGGCGAATGGCAACAATATTGCCCGGCGTGCGGCCCAGCATGCGCTTGGCTTCTTCTCCAACCGCCACGATATTATTAGTTCCCCGTTCAACAGCCACTACTGAAGGTTCGCAAAGCACAACCCCTTGGCCTTTTACGTACACCAGGGTATTGGCCGTGCCGAGATCGATACCGATATCGTTTGAAAAAAAACCGAGCATTTGATCGATGAACATGGAGGGTCTAAAGCCTCAACTTAAAAGTTGGTAAAGAAAAGCCTAACCGCGAAAGCAACGCGCATTTTATCGGAAAGCCTTGCCAAGTTCAATGAGTTTGTCATTGTGTTTATTGTGGAAATAACATCAACGCTTTCTACGAAGAAAACGCCGTTAAATCTTCAAAAAATCCGGGATAGGACGTGGAAACGCAATCCACATCTTCAATTTCCACCCCTTCCTGGCTGAGCAGGCCCGCGATGGCCATGCTCATGGCCGTGCGGTGATCTCCGAAACTAGGCACAGTGCCGCCGCGGATAAACGCCTTGCCGTGAATGACACAGCCGTCCTCCCGCTCGGTCACCCCAACGCCTAACGCTTTGAGATTGGCGCACATTGCGTGAATTCTATCGGTTTCCTTCACGCGCAATTCTTTAGCCCCCGAAATCACGGTATCCCCCGAAGCCATGGCCGAGGCCACCATCAAAATAGGGAGCTCATCGATGAGCCGCGGAATCATTTTCCCGGAAATGGCAGTGCCGCGCAAAAAGCCCGTGAAACATTTAATATCGCCTGTGGGCTCATAATCCGATTCGCCCACTTTCACTTCAATTTTAGCGCCCATGCGCTTGAGCACCTCAAGAAACCCTGTGCGCGTGGGGTTCAAACACACGTCTTTAACGGTGAGAAAAGAATCTTCACTATGAATGGCCGCTACGATAAAAAATGCGGCTGAGGAAGGGTCTGAAGGAATACGAAAATCAAGACCCGCAAGTTTTTTTGAAGGACGAACAATCACATTATTGCCGTCCTTTTCGAAATCGGCTTTAAAAAGTTCGAACAGACGTTCCGTATGATCACGCGAAAGAACCGGCTCGTGAATCACCGTTTCACCTTCCGCATATAAACCGGCAAACATCAAAGCAGATTTCACCTGCGCGCTGGAAAGCTTATTGTTGAAATAAATTCCCCGGAGATTTCCGCCCTGAATCGTAAGCGGAGCAAAGTTTCCGTGCTCAGCTCCGGAAATAGTCGCACCCATTTCGGTCAAAGGATCCACCACCCGTTTCATCGGCCGGCGCGTTAAAGAAGCATCTCCGGTGAGTGTTGTTTCAAACGGTTGCCCCGCTAAAATTCCGGCCAAAAGGCGCAAGGTGGTTCCGGAATTTCCGCAATCAATTTCTTTTTTAGGAGGTTTTAACCCATTTAACCCAACCCCACGCACTTCCACCTCCGTTTTTCCGGTGCGAATCGAAACACCCAAAGCTTGCATGGCCTCAATGGTATGTATGCAATCTTCGGCCGGTAAAAAATTTTCAATCCGGCTGATGCCTTTCGCCAGGGAGGCAATCATCACGGCACGATGGGAAATCGATTTATCCCCCGGCGGAATATAGACACCGCGAATTCCGGCCTCAAGCGGCTTAATCAATTGTTTGGTAGTGGCTTGCGACATGTCATGTCCAGAGAGTACACTCAAATTAAGAACGTTTTGTGAAGTAACGATTGCGCTTTAACTCTTCTAAAATTTCTTGCTGCGTTACGAGCATTTGATTTAATTGCGACTCAATTTGCTCCAGTTTTTCGGAGACCGAAGTCAACCGGTCTTCCACCGAAGCGGCTTTTGCCTGGGATTGGGCAACGGCTTTCCCCCAAAATGCAGAAGAAAAAATCGCGGCAACTAATAATAAAGCCAGTAAAACTGTTTTTTTCATCCGCTGTGCCCCGCGCGCACGCTATCCCCTTCTTGAAACAGCCCGGCGGATTCACTCAAAATTTCACAGGAAGAAAGCGATTCATATAATTTCGAAACCGCTACTTTGCCGATCACTTTTCCATCCCGCACCACTTCAAATTCATCCTTGAGTTTGACCCCGTCCAACTTTCCCAGATCCACTACGATAAATTTGTATTCTCTATTCACCAACACTACTTTTCCTTCGGGCACTTCGGGCAAAGCTGCCTTCGGCTTTGCATTCGAAGCCACGAGCGGCGCCACCGCCGGAGCCGCCAAAACTGTTTTGGGTGCAAGTACATTTTGTCCGGAAGCAATTTGCCCGGGTGTATCGGGTGTATTTGGCTCTTCGGTTTCCTGATTTTCTTCAAAATAGGCTAAACGGGTTTTTAGCTGGGTTTTTTCTTTTCCAAGCAGGGTGAGTTTTTCGCTCAGATCTTTGATTTTGGATTCTTGCTGGGCAATTTTTGTGCGATTTTTGGTGATTTCCTGGTTTTTGGTGCGGATTTCAGCCTTAAGCTGCGCGGCCTGATTGTCTAAGGAGGCGGCATTTAGACTTTTTTCCTCAAGAAGCTTTTGGTTCTCCGCCAAGGCCTTTTGGACATCCGCCACAATCTTTTCTGAATGGGCACGGGCCTGGCGCTCCGAATCAATTTGATAGTAAAGATAAACGGTTCCACTAAATGAAGCAGTGCTTACAATGAATAATCCTACAATAACGGCCTGCACTCTGGACATAAGCTTTCTCCTTATTAGGCCATTAGTACCGCAAAAAATTTGATATTGGGTGTTCGCGGTACTATGCAGTTTGAGAATGGGCTACGCCCATTTTCAATTGTCATGCTGCATTAGCCAATTAGCTCAACATAAACGCTACATCTTAGCATGAGCCCCTATTTTCGAGCAAGTGCTTCACTCTGCACAAAAAGTGACTGTCACTTTAGTGACTGTCACTTTTTCTTTTTCGCCCGTAGCGGCACCCGATGATATAATCCGCCTATGTTGAATTACCTGCGCAAAAATACAAAATTTATCGCCTGGTTTATCGTGATTTCCTTCGGCGTGTGGGGGGCGGCCAGCTTTGTGATGTCGGGTTTTACGGATAGCTCCAATTGGGCCGGCAAAGCTTTTGGGAAAAAAATATCAAATACGGATTTCAATCGAAGCGTAAAAATTGTTCAAATTTTTAGCGATAACCCGGGAGAAAATCCAACTGAAGAAGAGTTGGAAGCCAGGGCATGGCAGCATATTGCGCTGGTCATGAAAGCCCGCAAAGCAGGCCTTCGCGTAAGCGACCGGGAAGTAGAGCAGGAAGTCATCAAACACTGGAGCCGCGAAGGGAGTTATAACGAGAATTTTTATAAGCAGTGGGTACGAAACGTGTTTCGTGAAGAACCCAGGGCGTTTGAGGAAAAAGTTCGCGACTGTTTGATGGCCGCCAAACTTCTAAGCCAATTTCCCGATGAGGCAAGCCGCAATCAATTGATTCGCCAAATTATGGCTGAGGCAAACATTACTTCGAAAGAAGGGTCTTGAGCTCTTTTAAGAAGTGATTGATATCTTTAAACTGGCGGTACACGCTGGCAAAGCGGACGTAAGCGACTTCATCAATTTCAGAAAGCCTCTTCATAATAAATTCACCGATGATTTCAGAAGGCACTTCCCGTTCATACTTTTCATTAATTAATTTATCCAGGTCCTGAACAATTTTTTCTTGAGTCTCAGCGGATACAGACCGTTTTTCACAAGCCTTGCCGATGCCCACCAACACCTTCATGCGATCGTAAGGTTCGCGCTCGCCGCCCTTTTTGATCACCAAGGTCGGCCGCTCTTCCACACGCTCATAGGTGGTGTAGCGGCGCTTGCACTTCGTGCATTCGCGGCGCCGGCGCACAGAATTGCCCGAATCCACGGCGCGTGAATCAAGCACTTTATCGTCATCAAATTTGCAATAAGGACAACGCATAAAAGATAGTCGTCGGTCGTCAGTCGTCGGTCGTCGGTAAAATATAAAAGCTTTAACTGACGACTGACGACTGACGACTTTGTTTAATCCTTTCTCAGGTTCTCGTACAATGGAAACCGCTTTACTAATTCATCTACCTGCGCGCGCACTTTTTTGAACGTTTCTTCATCCGCATTTTTGTCTAAAGCGGCCGAAATGAGATCGGCGATCTTTTCCATCTCCGATTCCTTCATGCCCCGTGTGGTCACGGCGGGCGTTCCCAGCCGGATTCCGGAAGCCACGAAAGGAGATTTCTCATCAAACGGAATCACATTTTTATTCACCGTGATTCGGACATGATCCAAAGCGTCTGAGGCCTCTTTTCCGGTGAACCCTTTTACCGTAACATCCACCAGCATCAAATGATTGTCAGTGCCTCCGGAAACGATTCGGAAACCATTCTTGGCCATGCGGCCTGCCAAGGCTTGCGCATTGGCTACGATCTGCTTTTGATATTGCCGGAATCCAGAACTGAGCGCCTCCTTAAAAGCCACGGCTTTGGCGGCGATCACGTGCATGAGCGGCCCGCCCTGAAGCCCCGGAAATACGGTGCTATCCACTTTCTTCGCGTATTGTTCTTTGCAAAGAATCATTCCCGCGCGCGGCCCGCGCAATGTTTTGTGCGTGGTGGTGGTGACAAAATCCGCGTACGGCACCGGGCTGGGATGAAGCCCTGCGGCAACCAGGCCGGCAAAATGGGCCATGTCCACAAACAAAATCGCGCCGATACCATCGGCAATTTTTTTGGCCCGCTCAAAATCGATGATTCGGGGATAGGCCGAGGCCCCCATCAAAATAAGTTTGGGTCTATGCTCCTTGGCTAATCGCTCAAGCTCGTGATAATCAATACGCTCATCCGCACGGCTTACGCCATAAGGAATGATTTTGAAAAACAGGCCGGAAAAATTCATGGGATGCCCATGACTCAAGTGTCCCCCGTGCGCCAAATTCATGGCCAAAATCGTGTCTCCCAAGGCAAGGCATGACAGGAAAACCGCAATATTGGCCGATGTGCCCGAGTGCGGCTGAACATTGACATGCTCTGCGCCGAACAATTGCTTGGCCCGCTCAATCGCTAAGCTTTCCGCCTTATCGACGTACTCACAGCCGCCGTACCAGCGTTTCCCGGGATAGCCTTCGGCATATTTATTTGTCAGCACAGATCCTTGCGCTTCCAGGACGGCTTCCGACACAAAATTTTCGCTGGCAATCATCTCCAGATTCGCGTTTTGCCGGCCGGCTTCCGCGCGAATTGCTTCATAAATTTCCGGGTCAATTTCCTTAAGCCGCGATACCGATTTGTTCATGGCACTCATGGGGATCATCTCTCTTCCTCATAGTCGTTTAATTTTTTGACTCTCCGCTCGTGCCG
>JACQQR010000103.1 GCA_016206875.1 Candidatus Omnitrophota bacterium | reverse complement strand
GCGGGTTACCGAGCCAATGAAATCCCCGAACAATATCCCGGCATTACGAAACAAGATGTGTTGGACGCCATCCACTTTGCCGGATCTCTCAGCGAAGAACCTTCTCAAATCGCCCGCTATGCCTAGCCTTTTATCATGAAAATTCTGGCCGACTTGTGTGTTCACCGTGATTTGGTCAACGTTATTGATGCCTTGGGTATTGAAATTATTCATGCTGTTGACAAAGGGTTGACCAAAACTTCTGACGAATTCCTTTATCAATACGCGCAGCGCCATCATTGGGTCATTTTGAGCTATGACAAAGATTTCGGAAATACCGCCCGCTTTAACATTCCGAAATCTTATGGAGTGATTTTGGTCTACGTGGATGGAATGACCCGAAAAGAAATTATTGAAAAAACCACAAATTTTCTCAAACATTCCCCTGAAAAAATAATCAAAGGAAAATTGAACCTGATTGAATGGGATGGCACAAGGACCTGGCCGCGGAAGTAACCGCGGCATTTCCTTCGGCACAGCAATCTGCTCACCCACCCGTAATCCCGATACCTTCACCCATACATTCGATTTGCTCCTATGCACCAAATACGGATGATTCGCCGTGGTTTTGATCGAGCGACCCGATGCTGTCCGGAGCCGGTACACCGGCTTTACGCCCATATCAAGCAGCGCATTAATCCGGTGCGGCTCGACTTCTTGCGTGGCTTCGTTGAGTGACAACACTTCGTCGCCGGCGCGGACATTGCGGATGGGGATTAGTTGGATATCACACACCCCGTCGCCTGCGGCGCCACCCCTCTCTAGAGGGGAATAAAAGTCCCCTCTAGCAAGAGGGGTGGCGCGCAGCGACGGGGTGTGTTGAATTACCGGCAATAGCGTATCCCCAGTAACGCACAGACCTATTGGATTTTTAGCGCCCAGCGACGCACCTTGAAAAGAAATTATCTCGGGGAGAGAAGATTTCCTGAATACAAAATAGCTGTCGCCAATTTTTATCAGCACTCCAGACCGGTCCGCGCTGAGCCCCAGTATGTTATTTCCCTCTAACTTAAATTCGTCACCCGGCGCAAGATCGTCAGGATTCACTGAAATCCAATTTTTTTCTACATTACCAAACCGGACTGCCACAGGAGGCCTAAAGAACTGTAAGATACTTTTCCTCGTTCCCAACTTCACTTCGAATTCTTTTAATAAAACTTCTCTTAGATCTCTGGGAACAGCTACGAGAATCCTAATTGCCGTTTCGGCATCCTTTTTATTTGTGATCGGTAAAAATCCTTCCGGCATTTCCAATGCCGCCTTGTATTTCATGGCCGGTTTCGATCCAACACCCTCTAAGGCTTGAGCGAGAATGCCCATTCCAAAAATTGTTTTCGCCGATTCGATCTCTAAAAACTCAGGCGGAACTTCATAGGGAATAAGAACTTCTGGAATCACGAAATAAAATTCTTGTTCTTCCTTTCTCCGTTTCAGATATTCTGCCAGCGTTAGATTGTTTTTATAATAATGCTCTGCTATATCTACAAATAGCTCTTCTTCATCCACATCCTCTTTGGATATTTCTTCCAATTGTAATTTCTCCCAAAACTCTTCTGCGGATAGATTTAACCCTTTGAGCTTGCGTTCAAAAGCTATACCAAACTCTGCTACCCCTTCCGCATCAACAACAAACACCTTTTCAGGATCCACATACACAATTATTCCTATATTCCCCTTTCCCATTTCGCTGCTATCTCGTTGTTCGACATAGGCATAAACAGATCCGCTTCGGCGAAATGTTTTAGCGCCAAAAAAGTCCATGATTTGATTGCGGATAAATAGTTCTTGGTCGTCTGGAATGTACTTCAATCCCTCTTTTCCAATCCCTTCCAATTTCTGGGGTTTCGTAAAATGTAAAATGGGCACAAAACCCTTAGGAACATTTTTCCTGGTAAAAAGCGGATTCTCAAGGAGCTGGGCCTTGGAAATATTCAATTTCTTGGCCAAAACATCGAGAGTGCGGTCAGGAATAGGAAGGCCAATACCAACATCTCCAGAACCGAGCGACGCGGCGGTGGAAAGTAAAGCTTCGGTGCTGGCCGAATCCAGTTGGCCGACGTCTTCCAGTTGGTCGAGTTTTTTGCTGAAGGCTTCGATTTTGGTGAGGATGTCACGCCGGCGGCCTTCGAAATAGCTGCGAAAGATTTCAGCTAGCTCTTTGACTAGTTGTGTGGTTTCTGGCGCGGAACGGCCCTTGGTTTTTGCGGCAAATTTTTTGAAGAGCTTGTCGATTAGGCGCGTGTACTTTTTGAGCCGGGCTGGATCGGCTTTGGCTAGGCGCTTGCGAAGATCTTGTTTCCATCCTTGGAGAATGGCGGGCAGATCTTTTTGGATGGCCCGCGCGAAATCTTGCGAGAGCGCTTGTTCTGCGGCTTCGGCATATTCTAGGAGAAACAGTTCGGGCGCCACTGTTTGATGTTTGAGGAATTTTGCATATGAGACTTTGCCGCGCATTACATTCCAATAAGGTGATGCCTCCTCAAAATTTGTGATTTGTGGAACCAACGTCAGATACGAAATGCCGTCGCGCTTCAGGCGCTCTGTAATGCCGGCCGTGTGAAAACCTCCGGTGACGAGCACGGCAAATTTTTTGTCTTCCTTTTTCATCACTTCGAGGAGATTGGCGTGAAGAGCTCGGTCGCGCTCCAGCGCCAGCTCGTAGAAACGTTGGTGCGGAGCGAAAAGAGTTAACAACTTGTCATCCTGAGCGTGGCGAAGGATCTGCATTGCTCCATCGTGCACATTTTGCGGAGCGAAAACATTCTTTACGATTGGAGATATAGATTCTTCGCTTCGCTCAGAATGACAAAAAATTAGCCGGTACCTTTCATATTCCTCTCTCGTCAGTTCCAAATTGGCTAATCCGCGGAGAAGTTGTAGCTCGCGGAATTGCGTATCTAGCTGTTTTTGTTCTTCGTTTTGGAATAGCTGGGACTTGACTTGGCGCTCCAGCTCCGTGATTTCACGGAATAATTTTTCGCCGCGAAGAGACCGCATGTGACGAAGATGACGGATGTACGTCATGAATGCGGGATAAGCAGATTGGATTTGGCGCGAGTCGAGTCCGGCGGCGCGTGCCTTTTTCACAAGTTCCGGATAAAAAATTTCTTTTTTGATTTTGCCTAGTTTGAAATCCGAGATCTTTTCTCGAAAAACGCCGCGGGCGGCTTTGTCTTTTTTAAGGCCACGCGCGAGACGACGCATCAGTTTCTCCGCTTCTTCATTGGCGCGGGTACTATCCATTTTTTCTTCGCGGCGGATGGATTCTACAAGCAACTGAATGGCCGATAGCTCCTTGGCTTTGGCGGGATTTTTTTCTGTGAGATACCGCACATATTCTAATAAGTCCGGGGACTGGTGTTGATAGTCATGCCCTTTTTCATAGAGTTGATTCAATTCAAGCGAATAAACTTTCTGCCGCTTCTCTTCCAGCCCGCGCTCGACTTCATCCAATTGTTTGATGATGTTTTCTTTTTCGGCTGAGGCTTCAAGAAAGGCTTGTTTGTTCCGGCGGTAAAGCTTCATATTTTCTATGCCCCAGAACGCAGCTTCTTTCTGATTGGCCACAGCGGCAAATTCGGCTCCGGAAAGTTCGCCCCGTTTTAGATACGCATCCAGCACCTGCTCTTTGACGGCCTGTGCGGGAAATGCACGGAAGAGCACCGGCTGGATTTTGCCTTCGCCGCCTTCCAGCGCTACGAGCCCAGCGCCATATTTTTTCTGCAACTCATCGATCAAACGGCGGATATTGGATTGGGCTTCGTACAGGCAGTGGGCATCTTGGATATAAACTACAAGAGGACTCCCGCTTCCGGCCGAGTAGCTTTCTTCAATGATACCGGCTTCATCGGAACATTTGATTTGATCGACGGATGGAATAGGAATTTCTGGCGCAGCTGGCAGTGGCGGAGCACTCCAAACGGCAGTTTCACACACGAAAATAATGGCAGTGGCCAGTGAGACCAGTTTTATTCTCATAGTTTGGTTTAGTGGACTTATGCCCAATATTCAATCTTATTTAATACTTTTGTTAATGATTAAAATATACCACACAACCTGTTACCATGTGGCCTTCTTTGCCGTCCCGCAACGTTCCTGTCATTCCCGCGAAAGCGGGAATCCAGTGACTTTTGCCACCCAATTTGAAGTCACTGGACCCCCGCTTTCGCGGGGGTGACAAAATGAGCTTTCGCGGGAATGACAAACTTTCTATTTCTTCTCCACCACTACTTCAGTTTGGGAGGTAAAACGGTAGGTAATGCCGCGCCAAGTCATTTTGCGGGCAAATAGCGGAACTGCGAAGTTGACGATCGCCAAAACCTGTGTGGTCGGGGCCAAAAACGGATACCAGCGTGTGGTTTTGCCAACTTCCGGCACTTCATTCTTCATGGCATCATTGCTTGCTTTCTGTAACAAAAATCCATTCACCACAGCCATGTACACCGGGCATAGAAATATCCAATGAATTAAGCTGAGTGATCCGGAAAAAAGCGCGTTGAAAAACACAATCGGCGAAGAAATCATAAAGACCATGCGCGCAGCAAACATGGCTCCGATGAAAATCCATTGCCGGCGGAAATATACACGCGAAAGAAGCGACTGGCGGTTCGCCCACTTGACGAAATTCACCAGGTTTGTACCTTCAAACACGGGAACCATGCACTGCGGCACAAAATAATTGACGGTGCCTGTAGGTTTTAAGGCCATCGCTAAAGTTAAATCATCCGTAAGCGCCGTTTTCCAGATTTCACGGACATTAAATTGATCAAAATGTTTGCGCCGCACCGCCATGGCCCCGCCGTAACAGCCGCGAAAACTTTTCACCGTAACGAATGCGCCCAGCCCGGCCATCCACATCGATTTCACCAACGACCAAAACGTGCGTTTTGGGGGCACGTATACGGGAATGCCTGTGGTGATGCCCACAGACTCATACTGAAGCGGCGCGAGTAAATTCGCCAGCCAGTTAGTCGCGGGACAGGTGTCCGAATCCATGAATACCAACACTTCGGAAATGTCACGCACACGGGCGACGCCGTGCACCAAATTATTGAGCTTGCCGGTGCTGATCGTGGGATGCCCGGCAATTACAATCCGCGCCGGCACACCGGAAGACCCGGCAATAAGGGTTTTGAGCCTCTCGTAAGCGGGGTCTTCTTCGGCGGCTACGGCAAACACTACTTCGTAATCGGGATAGTCTTGGTTTAGCACAGAGCGGATGCTGGCATCAAAATGCGGGTCAATGCCGCGGCATGGAATCACCACCGAAGCCTTGGGCGTAAAGTGCGGGTGTTTGACACGTAAATGGCGCTCAGTGACAAAGAAGAAATTGGCGATGAACCAGTGCTGTAATAGAGTGAGGATGACACATAAAATAACTATGAGTGTAAACATATTAGAGTTTCTGTCATCCCGGGCTTGACCCGGGATCCAGGAGAGTCACCACTTGGTTTGCGTTTACCCTGGATCCCGGCTTTTCCGCCCCGGCGGACCAGCCGAGGCTGGCGCCGGTTAAAATGACAAGCTTATATTCCCTTATATTCTTTCTTGCTTTCATCTTCCTTGCGTTTGAATGGATTGACTAAGTGACCGATGAACTCACCCGCAGATTCAATCGGTCCCGGCGGCACATATTTTTTTGGCGGTCCCGGATATCCCGGATACGGGGAATAAGAAGATGATTGAGGCGCGGTAGAACGCGGCGGATAAGGCGGTACGCTTGGCGGCCTTTGCGG
>JACQQR010000006.1 GCA_016206875.1 Candidatus Omnitrophota bacterium | reverse complement strand
GTCCCATATCGTTTTCCCCCTTTGGCTCGGGTTACTTTTATCTTGGGGCAACGATAGGGTCAAAATTCAATTCGGGTTACTTTTAATTAGGGGCAATTCGTTTGACTATAAATCTTTGCTTTCCTCTCGGTATTCTTGTAAGCTTGATATTGCTTCCAAATAAAGGAGAAGAAAAATGATGAGTACTTTGTTAGTTTTTCTTGGAATGTTAGCTGTGAGTTTAGTTTGGTGGTATTTAAGCCAGCATGACAAAAAGAAACACTCTCATTAACCTCTTCCAATCCAGATCTTAGCAGCAATCCTGGCGTTTCCTTTGGCACTGCAATTGATTCGCCCACCCGCAACTCTGATACCTTCGCCCATTCATTCATTGCTCCGCGCCGCACCAAATACGGATGATTCGCCGTGGTTTTGATCGAGCGGCCCGAAGCTGTTGTAAGCCGGAAAACAGGCTTTACACTCATATCTAAAAGTGCATTAATCCGATGCGGCTCGATTTCGCGTGTAGATTCATTTAATGAAAGCACCTGATCACCAGGACGGACGGATTTGATGGGAACGAGTCGAACACTACTTCGAAGCACCGGCAATAACGTATCCCCCGTTACGCATAGGCCTTCCGGCACATCCGCCCCCAGCGAGCGGGCGGTGGGATGGGGTAATTGGGTTTTTGATGGAATCGGTCTGCGATAAACATTCATTGCGGATTGGGTAAGTCTTGCTACATCCGGATCTTCATTGATTTCTAAAAATTTTAGAACGTTTACAATTTTTTTTCGACGGGTTTCGACCAAATCGGATCGGTAGAGCAATACGTGGGCGAGAATAGGAATCCCGGCTTGTTTGATATTTTTCGGTGGAAGTTTATTTGTTAACATCAAATCAAGAATGCTGTCGAAATCTGCCGGCGTAAGTTGCTCAAGCGCGGAACGAATCTTTGATCTGTGAGGCATGATTCCGCCTCCAACTGCCTGCAGCAAATTGGGCGCGCCAAGTGATTGGGCGGCTCCCACTTGAACCGTTGGGGTGATTCTGGCGGCGGGACGGATGGGGACTTGGACGCTTCGGCCGTTGGCGGAAAAGAGAACGCCGAATTGGCCGGGGGTTTCGCCGGCGCCCGGGACTAGAGAAATCGTTACGCCTAGACTAGCTAATGTTTTGTTTTGTGTGATTTCACCGCAAATTTGGTCGAAAAGTTTTTTTAGATTTTCGGCTAGCGCAGGATTTTCGGCCAGCTCCAGCTCGAAAGCAGCTTGCAGTACTTGGATGATTGCGTCTACTTCCACCTCGGCCTGGCGGCGGCGCTCTGCTTCGGGAATTCCGGACATGTCGTGAATCATGAAGATACGTGTTTTGATTTTGGCGCGGTCGAATACGGTTTTCCAAGTTCCTGCGGCGGCTTCTTGATAACGTTGATTGTTGAATTCAGTGTGAATGGCGGGCTGGATAACGACGTGAGAAATATCTTTCTGGCGCAGCATACGGGTGAGACCTTCGGTGTGAAAGCCACCAGTGATGAGCACGCCTTGCCCAGCTTTGGCTTGCTTCATGCGTGCCAGCGTGTTCTCAAGAAGAACGGCGTTGCGGCGCTCGGCGAACGTGTAGAATGTAACTGCCGTCGTGAGTTGCTGGTCGTCAGTCGTGAGTAAACCTGCTGACAAGAGACGACTGGCGACTCGCGACTTCTTTATTTCTTCCCACTCTCCGCTCACGGCTTCTAGCTTGAGAAGTTTCTCGGTCAAGCGCACATCGCGTGAAAGAGATAAAATTTTCTTTTCTTTCTTAGTCTTGGCAAGCCGGTTGAAAATTTGATTTGTGAGTCTATCGACTTCGTCGAAAAATCCAAGGCTGGTGATTTCACTTTGGAGAATCAGGCGTTTGGAAAAATTGCGTAGGGCCGGGTAATTTTCCACGTCAAACTTGAATTTCACGCTTGCCCCATACAGCGCCTCAAAATACTTTCGGGGCGAAAGCGCAGTGGCTTCGCGAAGTTGGGAGGCGGGTGAATTTTGATTGGCCGGGGTGACAGATTTATCGAACACGTTTAAGCCGGCCAGAAGTTTTTCCCGGATGGAATCATCGCTTACTTTATTGATGATTGAACCTTGCAGGCGTTTGATATCTGCGCTTAACTCTTCGTGACTTTTCTCCCCCATCTGCAGTCGGAGCATGCGGCATAGATACGGCCAATCGCGCTGCGAGACCGGATGGGCCAGCTCCAAGCCCAAAATTTTAGCAGCCCATTTTTCCAAAATGGAAACGAATGCGGTTAATTCAATGCGGCTCGCTTGATAAGCGCGCACATTTCTATCGAATTTCAACAGTATGGGATTGTAGACGCGGGATTTGATCTGATTCAATTTTGCGTACAAATTTTCAAAATAACTTCTTACTTCATCTTGAGCAGCCAAGCCTTTTTTAAAATACTCATAGTCTTCGTTATACAAGGCCAAGTCTTCCACACCTTCAATGCGAACACCCTCACCCCTTCGCCCTCTGTCTCCCGGAGAAAGAGGGGAAATTCTCTCCAAAGCGTACATCTCGGCGCCGGAGAGCTCGCCTTTGGATGCCAAATAGTCCGCCACTTTTAAGTTGAGCGCCGCTTGACGAAAAAAGTGATAAGCGCCGGGCGCGAGAGGTTGGGAAGCTCCTTCCAGAGCCACAAATAGATTTTTTTGATCGCGACTAAGCAGTTCCAGAATATTTCGAATATTGTTTTGCGCTTCCAGATTGGAGTGTGCGTCTTGAATATGGATGATAAAGCCGGGGGCTCGTCCTTGATAGGTTTGGGTCAGGAGGCCCAATTCTTCAGGAATTTGAATAGACGCAGAAGAAAAAGACGGTGCCGGTAGCGAGACCGCTACAGGAGGCACGGCCCAAAGCATAGTATTGGCCGTGAAAAAAAAAGCAGTCAAAATCGAGATAAACTTTATCATTTTAAAAGTTGTTAGAATCTCCCTCTCTAGGCAGAAAGATACCATATTTCTATACAGAAAGCGAATAAGGTGACTGTCACTTTAGTGACTGTCACCTTTAGAAATAGTGGAAATAGTG
>JACQQR010000110.1 GCA_016206875.1 Candidatus Omnitrophota bacterium | reverse complement strand
ATTTTATCCTGAGCACTAACAATCACATCAAGCGAGTAAATAGCTGCATCTCTGGTAAACCAATCTTCATTTTCTAATCTAAGTAAAATTAAATCAATTATTTCATTAACTTTCTCTGGCTGATTCTGCACAATAAATCTCCACGCGCTACCTGCTGCGAGGCGTAAATTTGGATATCCTTTCATCGTATCCATCAATTTCAACATAAACTCTTTCGTAACTTTTTCAGGATGCTCTTTAACAAGCACTTCAAATGCCAACCACGCACCCTCCGAACTATCCGAGACAAACAATCTTTGCATGAACGCATCCATTAGATGTGTGGCTGGTGTTTTGACGGGAGCGGTGGGTGGCTCGGGTTTTTGGGGAGCGGGTTGGACAGACGACACACAGCCACCGCAAACAAAAGCCATCACTCCTCCGGCGGCCAACCCCAGTAAGAGACGTCTGATTCGAGATGGAACAGTACTTCCCAACGAAGAGGCGTTGGCTTTCGCGCGGTACGTGCCATTCTTTGAATGAAGCGTGTACAGTTTTATTTTTCCATCAACAGTCCACTCCACACGCAAATGCTCAGCGGACACGTGCGAATGTAGGATTAGCACTTCCGCGATATCAGATCTACCGATCAACATAGACTGGCCGGGAGAAAACGGGTACACATTTCTGATATCCGTGCCTTGCACAACAATCAACACCAACTTGCCATCGTCCCCCAACACAAACTCAAGCTCCGGCGGAACATGCTGCGAATCCGGCTGCGACAAATAAAGCGTCCCAATTTCCTCCGGAGTAAATTCCAAAATTTGATCATCGGGCAAGCGTTCGATGCCCAGCGAGCGGGCCTGTGATACTACAGTGCCACTTGGCCCCGCATGCCGCCAATCTTCAGAAGACGGCACCAGTTTGAACTTCCAGCGAGCAAGCGCATCTTGGACTTCCTGAATCATAGCAGGCCCAATCCGCGATTTGATTCGAAGTTGGTCTGCGCTGAGCGCCGTAATGTCGCGAATCGTATAAATTTTATTTCTCTTTAAAGCGCTCAGTGTAAGCCCCCCCAATTCCAAAGCATGAATGCCGCCCAGCTTGTTTAATCTTTTTGGTGAAGGCTTCAATATGATTTTTTTCTTCTTGAGCGCTCGGCGAATTTCTTTCCACTGCCCGCTTGAAAATTCGCATTTCACCAGCAAGTCTTCTTTGCTGAATTCTGATAATTCCTCCGCACGAGTAATTCCCAAACCCACTCTGATTTTTTCAATGATCGTCACAGGCAATGGGAGTGTATCGATGCTTGTTCCGATCGAGGCGGCTTGAGTTGGGAGAACTTTTGTTGGTTGATTCAGTTCAGTGGTAAGGGTATCCGTGAAAGCATCTTTTAAGGCTTGAAGAATGTTCTCGGTGGCACGCTCCCTTGGGTTGGATAAGGGTTGGCCGGTTGCTTGGGCGTAGCGGCGAGCGTAGTCGTCATAAAATTCTGCGGCGTCGGGCTCAAGGCCCATTGTTGGAAGATTGATTTGGATGGAGAATTGATTGGTGCGCTTCCAGGACACGTCGCCTTCCATTACTTTGTAGTAGGAATTTTCTGACTCGATGTGTTCCATTTTGGGCGTGTAGACGGCGTAGGAAATTTCATCTTTCTTCATTCTTTGGCCAAGCCCTGAAGTATGAAATCCCCCGGCCACGACGACAGCGCGTGTTTTGCCTTCCTTTTTCATGGCCGCGATTAAATTTTCATACAGCGCTTGGTCGCGGCGGGCCGCATCCTCATAAAAATTTTCCGCGGGCTCCAGATCTAGGCCCAGATCGATAGTCTCTTGATACCCGGCCAGAAAATTTTGGAATTGGCCAAACTCGAAATCTTTTTTGTGCGCGAGATAAAAATCCCAGTCGTCGCGGGTTGAGCTCAAGCTAGCAAGATTGCGGAGAATTTCCAGATGGCGATAAAGATCCAACAACACAGGAATACTGTCATTCCCGCCCCCGATTAAAACACTCGAGGGTAAACTCCAGCGGGAATCCAGTGACTTGTCTTTCAACGGCTTAAAGTCGCTGGATTCCCGCTTTCGCGGGAATGACAAGGAAGCGATGATGTCATCCGATAAATTCTTAATTTCCTCAAACAGCACCCGTCCCTGGATTTGGGAGGTGAGCGCCTCTTCGGCTTGCTTGGCGGCCTCGGCGGTTTTGGCAGGACGTTTGCGCGCGGCGGCCATGGCTTGGAAAAGCCGCACGATATTCGGATATTTTTCATCAAGTAAAGTCCCTTGCTTGCCCGCTTCCTCACCCAAAATATCCACATATTCCCAAAGCGCCATGCGGCCAGTTAAATATTTTTGCTCGGCTTTGTGAAACTTGAGCAATTCGAGAGGGAAAATTTGATCGCGGGTTTTGTCCATTTTTTTTTGGAGTAAATCCAATGTGTGCAAATTCGCATCTTTTTTCTCAAGAGCCCTCAAAAATGAATTTCGGTTTTGAAAATAAAGCTCGCGGTTTTCGATGCCATAAAAAATGCCGGGCCTGGGATTTAAAATGGCAGCGGCTTCCCCGCCGGAAAGCTCGGCCCGTCTCATATATTCTTCCGCCACTTTCCGGTTCATTTCCGGATCGGGAAAAGCGCGAAGCAGTGTGTGATTGGCGCGCCCCTCGCCGCCTTCCAAGCCCATGAGCTCGAAACCATAACTATCCTGAAGCTCCTGAATAAGCGCGCGAATATTTTGTTGGGCATCGAAAATACCGTGCGCGTCCTGAATGGCAATCACGGTAATTCCATCAGTGCCTTTCGTGCTCATAAAACGCTCTTCAAGTGAGGCGATATTTCCCGGAATCGTAAGCTGATTGATATTCAGAGATTGAGTTGAAACGGAAGAAGGAAAGAGGGTTTGAGTAAATGCCGCCGGCAGCTCCTGCGTGCCAGCAAAAGTCAGCACCAAAGACAAAGAGATAACTTTTTTAAAGTTTGTAATATCCATATAAGAAAAGGACTTGTGAGTAAGCACAGTCTCCCTATTTAACAATAAGTGTAGCTGATATTTATAACGAAGCAAGCGGGGGATTAAATTGAATAATCTTGCGTGAATACCTTCAGCTCTTTTGGACGAACGTATACTTCTTCGTGTTTTTTGAGGCGGAGACGCTCAAAATGCTCTTGGGAGATTTCCACTTGAATGGAATCGCGCCGGGCGCTTAACAGCTCGATTTTCACCACGGGGCCGGCCATGTTGATGTAAATAATGCGGGCCTTTAAATCATTTTTCCCGGAAGATTCGCGAGTGATATCTAAAAGATGCGGCCGCACGTAAATCATGGCCGAAGAAGTATCGTGTTGCATTTGGCCCTGCGGCAAATCAAAAACGGCATCGCCAAAATAAGCCTTGCCCCCTTCCACGCGCGCATGAAATAAATTTACATTGCCGAGAAAGTTGTACACAAAAGGCGTGGCCGGATGATGATACACGTCATCGGGTGTGCCTACCTGTTCAATCCGCCCTTCATTCATCACCACCACGCGGTCGGCTACTTCCAACGCTTCTTCCTGATCGTGCGTGACAAACACGCTCGTGACATGAATCTCATCATGAAGTTTTCTTAGCCAATGCCTAAGCTCGCGCCGCACGCGCGCATCGAGTGAACCAAACGGCTCGTCGAGCAAAAGCACTTTGGGCTCCACGGCAAGCGCACGGGCCAAGGCCACACGCTGGCGCTGGCCGCCTGAAAGCTGCGAGGGAAAACGCCCCCCGAGGCGATCCAGCTGAACCAGGCTTAATAATTGATGCACTTTCTCGCGAATTTCTTTTTTTCGAGGCTTCACTTTCCGCGGGAGCACTTCGAGCCCAAACGCCACATTGTCATACACGCTCATGTGGCGGAAAAGCGCGTAATGCTGGAACACGAAACCCACTTTCCGGTCGCGCGCATGCGTACCATTCATGTCTTCGCCGTGGAAAAAAACCGTGCCCGCATCCGGCACTTCCAGACCGGAAATAATGCGCAGCAGCGTGGTTTTTCCGGAACCCGAAGGACCTAAGAGCGCTGTAAGTTCTCCTGCGGGGATATGCAAACTTACGTCTTTGAGCGCTGTAAAATCCCCGAAAATTTTTGTGATGTTTTGCACTTCAATACTCATAATGATTCTCCTCTTCTTTGTCATTCCGGCCAAGACTTGGCCGCAAGGCCGAACGCGATCCGGAATCTCAAAATCCAAAAACAAGATGCCAGCCTTCGCTGGCATGACACATCAGAATACGTGTCATTCCGGCCTACGAGCTGGAACGGGAATGACAATTAACTACAGACTTCCATTCAATAAACCGCTTCGCCGCCAAGGTTACCAAGGCCAGCATCGTGAGGATCGATGACACGGCAAAGGCCGCGGCAAAATTATATTCGTTGTAAAGAATCTCCACCTGCAGAGGCATGGTGTTGGTTGCGCCCCGGATATGCCCGGAAACAACGGACACTGCGCCAAACTCACCCATCGCCCGGGCGTTCGTAAGAACGACGCCGTAGAGAAGGCTCCATTTAATATTGGGCAGTGTGACGCGGAAAAACGTTTGCCAAGCGCCGGCTCCCAGCGTAAGGGAAGCCTCCTCTTCTTCAATGCCTTGGGACTGCATAAGAGGAATCAGCTCGCGCGCCACAAACGGGAATGTGACAAACATCGTGGCAATCACAATGCCCGGCACAGCAAAAATAATTTTGATGTCGCAAGCGATGAGCCACGCCCCCAGTGCGCTTTGCGCCCCAAAAAGCAAAACAAAAATCATGCCGGAGATAACCGGCGAGACGGTGAAGGGAATATCGATTAGCGTTAACAGAACATGTTTCCCCCGAAAGTTAAATTTGGTGATCGCCCACGCAGCGGCAACGCCAAATACTGTATTTAAGGGAACGGTGATGGCAGCCACTAAAAGTGTAAGACGCACCGAGGCTAGTGTGTCCGGTTCGATCAATGATTGAAGAAAAACAACCAGCCCTTTTTTTAGCGCACCGATAAATACCGCGGCCATGGGCATAAAAAGAAAGAGGGCCAGAAAGAAAATGGCAGTACCGATTAAAGCGCAGCGTATCCAAATGGGTTCTGTAGTGGATTTTGTCATATTTTAAAATAAAGTCGTGAGTCGTCAGTCGTGAGTCGTGAGTCGTGAGTAAAAACAAATTATCATAAAACCTGTTCTCACGACCGACGACTCACGACTGTCCTCTCCGCGTCCAGGCCTGAAGCAAGTTAATCACCAACAAAAGAGAAAAAGAGGCTACAAGCATCACTACAGCAATCACCCTGGCGCCGGTGTAGTCATATTGTTCAAGTTTGGTCATGATGAGCAAGGGA
Source organism: Candidatus Omnitrophota bacterium (assembly GCA_016206875.1). Lineage (GTDB taxonomy): Bacteria > Omnitrophota > Omnitrophia > Omnitrophales > JACROU01 > JACQQR01. The sequence continues at coordinate 4,948 of JACQQR010000110.1, read as the reverse complement.
ACAATTTCGGTTTTGAACGGCATATTTCCCGAAATAAACACCACGGAGCCATACTCCCCCAAAGCGCGGGCGAAGGCCAGCGAAAAACCGGTGAGAAGTGCCGGGCCTAAGGCCGGAAAAATAACTTTCAAGAAAGTTTGCAAACGGTTTGCGCCTAAACTGGCTGCGACTTCTTCCACTTCCTTATCTATTTCCTGAAGAACAGGCTCCAATGTGCGCACCACAAAGGGAAGACCCACAAAAGTAAGAGCAATAACAACACCTAAAGGAGAAAAAGCGGCCTGAATGCCGAACGGGGCCAATAATTTTCCCATCCAGCCATTTTGAGAGTAGATAGCCGTAAGAGCAATTCCCGCCACCGCCGTGGGTAAAGCAAAGGGCATATCGACGAGGGCGTCCATCATGCGTTTTCCCGGAAATTCATAACGCACCAAAACCCAAGCCACTAAAAATCCGAATACCGCGTTGATCGAAGCTCCCAGCAACGAGGCTCCGAAGCTCAATTTGTAAGCGGCCAAAGTACGAGAAGAAAAAGCCGTTGCCCAGAAATCACTCCAGCTCAAAGAAGCGGATCGCAAGAAAAGCATGGAAAGCGGAATAAGCACCAGAAGACCCAGATAGGCCAGGGTGAATCCCATGGACAATCCAAAGCCCGGCAAAATACTTTTTTGTTTTGGAACAAATATCATATGGCTCTCAAGTGGCTCTCAAGTTATTTACGCATTACGAAGAATAAATCTGATCAAAAATCCCTTGATCCGCGAAGAATTTGGCTTGGGCATGCTGCCAGCCGCCAAAGGCATCATCATCAATGGTGATAAGATGTAACTGGGGAAATTGATCCGCATATTTTGCCGCTACTTGCTCATTGCGCGGACGGAAATAATGTTTGGCAATAATTTCTTGGGCCTCATCGCTATACAGGTATTTTAAATAAGCGCTGGCAAGAGGCTCCGTCCCACGCTTTTTGGCAACCGAGTCAACGATGGATACAGGCGGCTCGGCCAAAACACTGATCGAAGGCACAATAATTTCAAAATCCGATTTTCCCAATTTATGAATGGCAAGAAATGCCTCATTTTCCCAACTGATAAGCACATCTCCGATTCCCCGCTCCACAAACGTAGTGGTAGAGCCGCGCGCGCCGGTGTCCAATACCGGGGCATTTTTATACAATTTTTTTACAAATTCTTTGGCCGTTTCCTCATTTCCGCCTTGTTGTTTTAAGGCATAGGCCCAGGCCGCCAAAAAATTCCAGCGCGCACCGCCTGAAGTTTTCGGATTCGGTGTGATCACCGAAATTCCGTCTCTGGTCAAATCACTCCAATCTTTTATATTTTTCGGATTGCCCTTGCGCACCAGAAATACAATGGCGGAAGTATACGGTGCGCTGTTATTCGGGAGGCGCCTCTGCCAATTTCCGGGAACAAGCCCTCCCCGTTTATGGAGCGAATCAATGTCATACGCCAGCGCCAGGGTCACTACATCTGCCTCCAGCCCGTCGAGCACGGCGCGCGCTTGTTTGCCGCTTCCCCCGTGCGACTGCTGAATCACCACGGTTTCACCGGTTTGGTCTTTCCAATGTTTGGCGAAGGCCCGATTGTATTCTTCGTAAAATTCGCGCGTGGGATCATAAGAAGCATTGAGCAATGTAACTTCCTTGGCAAATGCAGGTGCGGCCAAAACCAAACTGAATAAGAGAATCGCGATTTTTTTAGGCAACATACATTTCCTCATTTTCTTCAAATAAAATACATATAGGCTTCAGTTCCCTTTTCCTGAAGCTCAATCGTTTTTACGCAAATGTCCCGGAGTGATTGCTTATCCAAAATAGCGGAGCAGGCATTCCGGACATCCAAGAGCACGGCATACAGACCCGAATGACGGCCGCGTTCTTTCACTAATTTTTTTAACTCAGATTCATTGCCGAGAGGTGCCAGCGGCCCGTCAATCAAACGAATCACTTCGCCTAAGCTGATTTCTTCAGGGCTGCGGGAAAGCTGATATCCGCCCAATTTCCCTTTTTGGCTCTTGACTAACCCACCCTGTTTTAAGGCAATCATAATTTGTTCTAAAAATTTGTACGGAATGCCTTCTTTTTCTGAAATCGACCGAAGTTGCACAACTCCCTTTCCATAATTGAAGCTTAAAGCCATAAGACATTTTAAAGCGTACTCACCACGATGAGATATTTTCATACATATAATTCCTATAGGATTTGTATGATATAAAAATAAAAAAATAGGTCAAGCGCTTTTTTCTTGTAATCCCCACTGGCTGCGTATTCCGGAATTACCTTTAGTGGTTTGTCTATTTGCGCGCGCTTCCAATCGTCAAAAGAGACCTTCAAAAGAAGCGGCTGTTAAAATTCAGGCGTATTTCAAACGTCCTTTGGGGGCAGGAATAAAACGACCCGATTTTTCAGCAGTTTCTATCCATTCTTGGATAATTACTTCAGCATTTGCCAGGGCTTCTTGGTAAGTTTTACCATCGGCCATACAACCGGGCAACTCCGGAACTTCTGCAATAAAGGCACTATCTTCTTGGCTCCAATAAATAATAACTTCATATTTACTCATCTGTTTTCTCCCCGGACGCTAATTGATATTGAAGAATAACATTGCGCACTTGTTTCACTTGATACGGTTTTGCATCAGAACCTTTGGGTTGCAAATTTAATATTTCCTCAATTCCATCCTTTGTGAAAATATGATGACTCCCTTTTATTCGTTCCTCAAAACCGAAGCTCTTGAGTAACTGACACAATGCTTCAAAACCAATATTAGCATCCGATGTGGCTCGTAAGAGTCTAGTTAACAGCTTTTCATTTTTTGACATCTATCTCCTTCAACAAATTGGTGGAGGCGGAGGGAATTGCACCCTCGTCCAAAGAAATCACCTGAAGAAGCGGCTACATGCTTGGTTTTCCTACTTGAGTTAACCGCTTGGTCTCCGGAAAACGGGATCCACAAGCGGCGAGTTCCCTGAATTTCACGGTTGGAATCAGGAACTTAATTCCGCCGCAATCCTGCTTATTTCGTCCAAAAAGCCCCGCAGGCTGAACTTCGAGGACGTCGCTGAACCTAATTAGGCAGCGATTGGAAGAGCAACAGGAGCAAAGTTCAGGTTATGAACTTCCACTCTGTCACCCAAGCTGATTTTTTCAGCATTTGATTGTTTGTGAGGTGTTTTGAGAGGCCTCCCCACTACCTCTGCATGCTCTTCTTCTAGCAACCTTCTCTGTCGATCCTGGTCGCCCCCTTAAAAACTGTTATCAGTCGCCAGTCGTCGGTCGTCAGTAAAAGGCTTTTGTCTTTACCGACGACTGACGACCGACGACTGACGACTAAAACTTTTTTCTTGCATCGCGCTTCACACTGCGATCAATTTCTCGCTTCTGCATCCGCTCTTTGATGGCATCGCGCCGGTCAAACTGTTTTTTACCCCGGCAAACGGCAATTTCTACCTTCGCCCAGCTGCGTTTAAAGTATAGCCTAAGCGGAATACAGGTGAAACCCTTTCTTTCAATAGCTACAGAAAGCCGCGCAATTTCCGGCCGGGTTAATAATAATTTTCGCATTCTTTCCGGCTCAGGCGCATTAAAAGAAACGTGGGAATAGGGGCTGATATGCAAATTGACGATGAACGCCTCCCCATTCTTAAAACGCACATAACTATCGGCAAGATTCGCCCGCCCTTCGCGCAGCGATTTTACTTCTGAGCCCCCAAGGGCCAGGCCGGCTTCTGTTTTTTCCAGAATTTCGTAATTAAAGCCTGCTTGGCGGTTTGTAGCGATAGTTTTATATTCGTTGTCTTTATCTTTGCCCATAAAAATTGGTTGATAGTTGATGGTAAATAGTTGATAGTAAACAGCCAAATTTTGTAGGGTGTGACTATATACTATCGACTATCAACTATCGACTGTATTTTCGCGGAAGTGGCGGAACTGGCAGACGCACTAGATTCAGGGTCTAGCGGTCGCAAGGCCGTGGGGGTTCGACTCCCCCCTTCCGCACCAGTTTTTAAACAAAAAAAGACGGCCTGGAAAGCCCCCCACAAGAGCCCGTCAAGCCGTCTTTCTTTTTTGCTGCAAGAACACCCGTTTGGCTATTTGCCGTATTTTTTTCCGCGCCCCAATTCAACCAGAAGTGTATCCACTTCGCCCTGCAAATTTTCAACCTGCTTTTTCCAATTGCTCAAATCCCGATCCAACTGTTTGAATTCCTCTACTCTGGGTAAATTTTCACGCTCTACCTGCTTGCGAATGCTGATATCCCGGATAATCGAAAGCGCGCCAACCACCTTGCCGAATTCATGCAGCGGTCCGGCATTAATTTCAACTACTTTTGTGGAACCATTTTTACAACGGATTCGAAACAAATTATTAGTTGAATACTCGCCTTTGAGCACATTGTAGTAAAGCTTAAAACCGTTGGCCAAATCATCCAGGGTAAGAAACATGCGGAAATGCCGTTTGAGCACTTCATCCTTGGGATATTCCCAAATTTCAACTGCCGCCGGGTTGCAAAAAATAATCCGGCCCATCATATCCACAATCATGGCGCCATCGCGCTGATTCTCCAGGAAGCGAAAAAACTCTCTTCGTGTATCTTCCAGTTCTCTGATTTTACGGCTCATCGATTTCTTCAAAGCGATGTATTTTCGCTTTAATGCAATACTTCTCTTATCTACTCCATTTCCGCTTATTTCGAATCCATTCTGATGTTCGGGGTTCATGGCAACCTCTTTGTAGCTAGATTTTTAACACTTTTATAACTTCGATTGAAGTATACACAGCCCCCTAGCAAATTGCAAATAAGCACTGGATCTCCCTGGATCTCCCTCCAAAGGGAGAGAGAAACAAGTGCCAAACTCAAGAAGCATAGTTATTGGGTTTTTACGCCGCCACACGGCTGGGGCGGGACGAATCGTGAAAGCGGCCGGCCAT
>JACQQR010000109.1 GCA_016206875.1 Candidatus Omnitrophota bacterium | reverse complement strand
TAGTATTTGTTTCACCAGATACCAGATACCAGATACCAGATACCAGATACCAGATACCAGATACCAGATACCCCAAGGTACACCAATATGATTACTGATCCCCATGATGACAAATTGCGCGAAGAGTGCGGTGTATTCGGTATTTTCAACCATCCGCGCGCTACGGATATGACGTATCTGGGGCTTTTTGCGCTGCAGCACCGGGGCGAGGAAGCCGCAGGGATTGTTTCCTCCGACGGAAAGAATCTGTACTTGCATAAAAATGTGGGGCTGGTAAGCGAAGTGTTCAACGAAGAAAAGTTAAAACACCTTCCCGGAAGTTCTGCAATCGGTCATGTCCGGTATTCCACTTCCGGTTCTTCCACAGTGAAAAATGCGCAGCCGTACATGTCGGATTATTCCCGCGGACAAATTGCCGTGGCGCACAACGGCAATTTAACCAATGCCCGCGTGCTTCGCGATGAATTAGAAGCCTATGGCTCCATTTTCGGCAGCACCTCGGACTCTGAAATTATTATTCATTTAATGGCGAAGCCCACATACCGCGCGCGTGAAGATGCCCTAATGGGAACTGCCCGCCGGATTCAAGGCGCTTATTCCATGGTGATGCTGACGGAAAATATGCTGATTGGCCTTCGCGATCCTTACGGTTTTCGCCCGCTTTGTTTGGGAAAGATGGATGGGGGTGTTTATGTGCTGGCTTCGGAAACCTGTGCCTTTGATCTTTTGGGCGCCAAATATGTTCGTGATATTGAGCCTGGCGAAATTATTTTAATCGACGCCTCCGGTCTTCGCAGTTTGTATCCGTTTAAGGGCAAAATGATTCCCCGGGCGCATTGCATGTTTGAATTTGTTTATTTTTCGCGGCCGGATTCTTTGGTGTTTGGAAAGCCGGTGGGAAGTGTGCGCGAAAATTTGGGCCGCCAACTGGCCAAGGAACATCCCGTGGATGCCGACATTGTGATTCCGGTTCCCGACTCGGGCAATTTCGCCGCAGTGGGTTACTCGATGGAGTCGGGCATTCCGTACAAAACAGGTTTTACCCGGAATCACTACGTAGGCCGCACGTTTATCAGCCCCGCGCAATCCCAGCGCGAATTCAAAGTGAAAATCAAACTCAATCCCGTCCGCGCGGTGATCGAAGGAAATCGGGTGATTGTGGTGGATGACTCGATTGTGCGCGGGAACACGGCGCGCAACCGAGTGAAAACACTTCGTGAGGCCGGCGCCAAAGAAGTGCATATGCGCATCAGCTGCCCGCCGCATGTTTCGCCTTGCTTTTACGGAATTGATTTTCCGGATCCTTCCGAGCTTTTGGCTTCGCGCTACAACATGGAAGAAATCAAAAAGTTTTTGAACGTAGATTCCATCGGTTATTTGAGCATCGAGGGATTATTGCGCGCCGCCGGTGCCCGCGACAATCAATATTGCATGGCCTGCTGGGATAAAGTGTATAAATGCTCGGTGATTGATGAGATGGACAAGTTTGGGATGGAAAAGCAAAGACGGTCGTGAGTCGTCAGTCGTCAGTCGTCAGTCGTGAGTCGTGAGTCGTCGGTATTTTACAACAAAGTTTTTACTGACGACCGACGACTCACGACTGACGACGCTTTATGTTTTTGAGGTGCCATGATTAATTACAAAAAATCCGGTGTCAATATCGATCTTGGCAACGCCCTGGTCGAGCGCATTAAGCCGCTGGCTAAATCCACACGCATTCCCGGGCTGATTTCCTCCATCGGAGGATTTTCCGCGCTTTTCGATCCTTCCGTTTATAAAATCAAAAATCCGCTGCTGGTTTCCACCACCGATGGCGTAGGCACTAAGCTTGAAGTGGCCCGGCTGCAAAACCGCCATGACACAGTCGGCATTGATTTAGTGGCGATGAACGTCAATGACTTGATTGTAACGGGCGCGCGCCCCATTTTTTTTCTTGATTATTTTGCCACCGGAAAACTGAAAGTGGGTGAAGCCGCCGATGTCATTGGCGGAATTGCGGAAGGCTGCCGGCTCGCGGGCTGCGCGCTGGTAGGTGGGGAAACGGCCGAGATGCCGGGCTTTTACCATAACGGAGAATACGATTTAGCCGGATTTGCCGTTGGCATTTTGGATAGAAAAAAAGTGATTAACGGAAGTAAGGTGAAAGTAGGCGACGTGATGCTAGGCCTGGCCTCCTCCGGGCCGCACTCCAACGGTTTTTCGCTCATCCGAAAAGTGTTCTCCAAAGAAGAGTTGAGCGGCGCGTGGGGCCGCCTGGCTCTGGTTCCCACACAAATTTACGTGAAGCCGGTGCTTGCAGCGCTCGAAAAGTTCGAAGTAAAAGCCATGGCCCACATCACAGGCGGTGGATTTTACGACAATATTCCGCGCGTGCTTCCCAAGTCAATGGGCGCCCAAATCCAAGCAGGCTCTTGGCAAATTCCAAAAATTTTCGAAGAGGTCGCACGGCGCTCTACCTTAGACACCAAAGAAATGTACCGCACGTTCAATATGGGCATCGGAATGGTATTGGTGGTTTCAAGTAAAAACGTAGTGAAGGCAATCCGGCATTTCAAACAATTCAAAATTAGATCTTGGAAAATAGGTTTTATTACGGAAAAAAATCAAGTCTCTGTCATTC
>JACQQR010000100.1 GCA_016206875.1 Candidatus Omnitrophota bacterium | reverse complement strand
GTCTGTGGGAGCGAAGCAAGTGAGCTGTTCTCAGATGGGGGATAAGATTACCGCGGAGATTTAGTTGTGCTTGTCATTCCCGCGAAAGCGGGAATCCAGTGACTTTTGAAGTTGAGTTTGCAAGACCCTGGATCCCGGCCTTCGCCGGATGACACAAGAAACAGAAGGGAAATTTATGTCATCGAAACAATATAACATTGCCATAGTGGGCGCCACCGGCGCAGTGGGAAAAGTCATGCTCGAGATTCTGGCCGAGAGGAAATTTCCCGTGCGCCATCTCCGGCTTTTGGCCTCGGAGCGTTCGGGCGGAAAAAAAATTATGTTCGGCGGCCTGGAAGTTGCCGTAGAGCCCCTTACGGAAAAATCATTTGAAGGCGTTGACATTGCGCTTTTTAGCGCGGGCGCGGAGCGCAGCCGCCTGTTCGCCCCGGCAGCTGTAAAAAGCGGTGCGGTGGTCATCGATAACACCAGCTATTTCCGCATGAATCCCGACGTGCCCCTGGTGGTGCCGGAAGTGAATCCCGAGGACATCAAAAAGCATCACGGCATTATTGCCAACCCCAATTGCTCTACCATCGGCATGGTGTTGGCTTTAAATCCTATTCATCAAGCCGCGAAAATCAACAGGGTGGTGGTGACCACGTTTCAATCGGTGTCCGGCGCGGGTGCCTCGGCCATTCAGGAGCTCAAAGATCAAATCTTGGCCTGGGCGCGCGGCGAGCATCTTCCGCCAAAAAAATTTGCGCATCCCATCGCATTCAATTGTATTCCGCAGATTGATGATTTCCTGGAGAATGGCTATACCAAAGAAGAAATCAAAATGGTGAACGAAACCAAAAAAATTATCGGCGACCCGAGCATTCAACTTACGGCCACTTGCGTGCGCGTGCCGGTGTTTTACGCCCACTCGGAAAGCGTAACGATTGAAACCGAGCGTAAGCTCACCGCCCGCGAGGCGCGCGAAATTTTATCAAAAGCGCCCGGTGTGGTTATGTGCGATGAGCCCGCCAATAAAAAATATCCTATGCCTATTTATGTGGAAGGGCATGATGAAACATTTGTGGGCCGGATCCGTGAAGATATTTCTCATCCTTCCGCGATCACATTGTGGCTGGTCTCCGACAATCTGCGCAAAGGTGCGGCCACCAACGCGGTGCAGATCGCGGAACATTTGAGGAGATAGGAGATAGGAACTAGGAGATAGGAACTAGGAGATAGGAGATAGGAAAAACAAAGCAATTTCCTTTCCTCTCTCCTAGTTCCTCCCTCCTATCTCCTAGTTCCTATCTCCTCCCTCCTATAATTATGCGCACTCTCAAACTCACCCTTGAATATAACGGCGCCGGATTCTCCGGCTTTCAGCGCCAAAAAAACGGCCGCACGGTTCAAGAAGAGCTGGAACGTGCGCTTCACCAATTCTTGCATGAACAAGTCGCTGTGATCGGCGCCGGCCGCACCGATGCCGGCGTGCATGCCGTCCGCCAAGCTGCCCATATCCGCATCGCAAATCCCATGGCGGCCGAGGCCATTGGCAAAGCCTTAAACGGCATTTTGCCGCGTGATATGGCCGTTAAAAAGGTGGAGGAGGTTTCTCCTGATTTTCACGCCCGCTACAACGCCCGTGGGAAAATCTATCAATATTATGTCTGGAACTCCCGCGTGCGCTCACCGCTCAATGAGGCGGTGAGCTGGCAATATCCGGTGAAGCTTGATATTACCCGGATGAAACGGGCTGCAAAAATGCTCACGGGCCGGCATGATTTCAAATCGTTTCAATCTTCCGGTAGTTCGAAAGAAATGAGCACAGTGCGCACGCTCGCACGGCTTGAGATTCACAAAAAAGGCCAGCTTCTTTCTTTTCTCTTTGAAGGCGACGGCTTTCTCTACAATATGGTGCGCAATATCGTCGGCACGCTGGTGTGGGTGGGGGAAGGAAAACTTTCTGGCGATATGAGCGCCCTCTTCCAAGCTCGCGACCGCCGCAAGGCCGGCCCCACGGCTCCCGCTAAAGGTTTATTCTTGGTAAGGGTGAAATATTAGAAAATAGTGACTGTCACTTTAGTGACTGTCACTATTTTTTGTTTTTTGAGGGAAGGTGACAGTCACTAAAGTGACAGTCACCTTCCCCCGCCAAGGGTTGCTATTTTCGCTGGGTATGATACCCTTCTCCTCTTACCGCATCCAATACAGATTGTCGAAAGGTTTTTCCTGATCGAATGCGCCGCATTCCAACGGATTCTCAAAGCAAACGGATTTTTCTCCGCCTGATTGCCTGCTGTCTTGCTTCGATTTTCTCCATACAAATCCTGCTTTGGCCGGTGGATGCCTCCGCCTTGCTTGCGCCTCAGATTCCATCGCCTCCATTTGCTCCCACGCCTCCACTTCAGCTTGCCTCCGAATTAGGAAGAATCAGCGAATATTCCGCAGCGAGTTTCCACACCGCCTCATCGCAAAGGGTACGGCCGCATGTGTACCTTATTCAAGACGCGCATGACAGTTTGGATGCTCAGGAAAGCATTCGTTCTATTTTGCGTCAATTAGTGAAGCAGGCCGGAGTTTCACGCGTGCTTTTTGAGGGAGGCAGTGGCAAGCTCGACAGAACTTTTTATGCACGTACGCAGGATGAGGCGCTCAACCGGAAAGTGTGGGACAAGCTTTTCAGCGCCGGAGAAATCGGCGGGCTCGAACGTTTTGCTTTGGAAGCGCCGGCGGCCGTTCAATTTTCCGGCATAGAACATGAGCCGGGCTATTTTGAAAACGTTCGCGCGCTATTAAAAACTTATGAAGCGCAAAAGGATGCCACATCGGAAATCGAGCGTATCGGAAAAGAGTTTAAGCGCAAGGCCACGATATGTCTAAGGGGCAAAGCCCGCCGAATATATCAAGAGGGCAAAAAATATCGCGCGGGGGATATTTCTTTGGCCGCGTATTTTTCTCACATGTCCCGCTGGGCAAAAGACATTTTACTATTCGATGTAAGCCATCCGGTGAATCAATTTCTCTGGCCGGCGCTGGTCCGCTTTGCCCATCTGGAAGAGCTCGCAAAAGAAATAAGCAAAGATCGAAGTACGCTCGAGGCAGTTCTTCAAAAGCTGGGGCGCCGTACTCCCGCCGGCCTCAAATTTATTTGGAATCCCTCGCAGCATTATCTGGCGCGCGGCAATTTGCGCTGGTATTTTGAGCGCGCCCTGGACCAATGCCCTGAGCTTCTTGCGGATTTCCAGAAAGCGAGCGCCTGGGCGGGATATCACATTTTGCGCGATGAATTGAAACCGGAAGATTTATCCAAAGAACTTGAGCTTTTGGAAGAAAAGCTATACGGCGCCCTCGAGCTTTCACGGGAAACAAAGCGATTCCTCCGGGAAGAAAAAGAATGGGAGCTCGTTTTAAAATTGACGCGCCTTGCGCTTTCGAGGAAAGAAAGGGGGGAAATGCAATTAAGAATTAAGAATGAAGAATTAAGAATGAAAAATC
>JACQQR010000099.1 GCA_016206875.1 Candidatus Omnitrophota bacterium | reverse complement strand
GGGTGGTGCTCTACCGACTGAGCTATGCCCCCATCAATTGGTTTTGGAAATGCTCAAGAATCGAGGATTCTAAGAGGGCATTCCTCGCTTGTCAACCCCCCTGCCCTATTCGTGCCCTGCCTTATTCTGTCCTATTCAGCAATTCAATTTCCGGTCTTCTGAGAAACTTCTCGCGGCAGATAAACGATTTTGTACCGGGCATCCGACAAATAGCTCACCTCATCGGGAGATACATGCTGCGCGATAAAACTCAAAACAGCCATTTCCGTCAGAGAAAATTTTTTGTGGCTATTTTCCAGCGCGCCGTAATTTAACAAAAAATCTTCGCCAAAATCTTTGAAAATAAAAGAAAGTTCTATAAATTTTCTTCCGGGTTGTATCCGGTTTTTGTGAGGATCCGAAATGAACTTTCGAATCGCCGCGTCCAACTCCCCATCCAAATCCTTGCCCGTAAAAGCCATGCCCCGGAGAGCCGGACCGTTTGCAAAAGGGCCCGCGAGCGCAAAATGAATTCTTTCATCGCGGTACCGGCGGCGCAACACCCGGTCTCGTAATTGCTCCAAAGTGAACGAGCAATCCTCCAACTCGAGCGTTCCTTGAGACGCATGTTCTGAGAGCGATTGGAGCATAACTGCATTATATCCGTTGATCCAGAAGGCTAATTGTTCTTCACGTGTATAATGCTCCAGATCGGACCCTCGAATTTTTTTATAAGAAGCCAAATACTCGCTCAACAAAAATTTCTTCTGCTTCATTTTCTCCGAATGAATTCGCCCATTTTCCGTGACCTCCTTCAGCGCTTCATTGAAAGGCGCGTTTTCAACAATTTCGGAAGCAATCAGAGGTTGAAAGGAAAAGAGAAAAAGCGTGAAAAACAAACAGAGGCAAAACTTCATTCGGCTTGTGTTTCAACAAACGGGGATCGGTCCAGTGAGGAGGTGAGCACAGAACGCCAGTTTTCTATCATGTCGTGAATGGTGTCTGGAATCTCATATCTACGCTTCCATCCGGTGAGCTGCTTCATTTTTGTGCAATCTCCCAATAAACGGGGCACATCCGCCGGACGAAGAAATTTTGGATTCTGTTCTATTTGAGAAGGAATACCGGCTTGCTTGGCCGTCATTTCCACAAGTTCCTGAATGCTATAGGTTTTTCCTGAAGAAATATTGTAGGCTTCTCCGGGCTCTCCTTTTTCCAGTAACAGCCAGTAGGCATGCACAATATCCCGCACATCCGTAATATCGCGGGTCGCATCCGTATTTCCCAGCTCAAAACAGGTTCGCCGGCCCAGTTGTATTTCAACGGCCTGCTTTGTAATTTTGGCCAACACAAAATCCTCCGGACGACGCACGCCTTCGTGATTAAAAGCACGGCTGCGAACCACATGCAATCCATAGGATTTAAAGTACACATGGCCGATAAAATCCGCCGCCACTTTGGACACCGCATAAGGACTCAGGGGCCTGAGCGGATTGTCTTCTGTGATCGGAACTTCATGTTCATAGACCAATCCGTATTCTTCGCTGGAACCGCAAATCAGCACATGGCAGTTTTTATTATGATGACGAATGCTTTCCAGTAGATTCATCGTGCCGTTGGCATTTACATTCATCGTTTCAATGGGGCGAATCCATGAGGTAGGAACATGGCTTTGGCCGGCCAGGTGAAAACATTTTTCAAAAGATTGTGAGCGGAATACGGCATCCACAGAATGGGAATCCGTCAGATCGCATTCGTGAAGGACGATGGAAGACAATCGGTGTTGAATATTTTTGATGTCACTGCGGCGGCGAATTAACCCATGAATTTCGATATGGGGAAAATGCTCAAGAACAAAATCGGTGAGGTGGCTGCCGACAAAACCGCTGATGCCCGTGATTAATATTTTCATGAAGCAGAATGTTCTTTCTTGAAAAAGAATTGGATGCTCAACCCAGCGGCACTAAAAACGAATGCCGTTTTTTCTCAGGAAATCCACATCGCGGGCGGTTAACTCAAACTTCATTTCCGCCTCGGCGGCGGATGCCCCGTGGCCATGACTGTGGCTATGAGAAGGATCTCCGCCCACATATAAATCTTCAAACATGTCTTCTAACTCATCCATCTCTTCGGGAGCCATCGGCATCAATGCGAAAATGCACACATTCAAGTTCACATTTTTCTTTCCATTAAAAAGTTCGCTAAAATCCCCGCTGCCCGGCGTTTGGTTTTTTTGAGACTTGAGAATTTTGCCGAGAAGGTGCATTAATTTTTGCATATTCTGGTTAAATTCCTCATGAGAATTCATGGGGGTCTCCTTGGTTGACATCAACGGATGCATATCGGATGCGTATTGTACAACCCACCCACCGGTTTTTAAAGAACATCTTCGATAGAAGGCGGAAGTCCATGCCCGGCGTGCCGGACATGTCCCTCTTGATCGAATAAAATATTCATCGGAATTCCCTGGACATGATACATTTCAGTCACCCGGGCGCCGGGATCCAGTACAACAGTGTAATTAATTCCTTGCTGCGCGGCAAATTTTTGCACCGTATCCAAAGGCTCATCCACGTTGATGGCGACAATTTCCAATCCCTTCGAGGCATATTGTTTCTCGAGCTCAATCAATTCAGGCACTTCCCGGCGGCACGGAGGGCACCAAGTGGCGAAGAACACCAAAAGCACGGGATTTTTTCCTTTAAAACCGGAAAGGCTTACGCTTTTCCCTTCAATAGAATTCAGCGAAAAATCCTGATACTCAATTTCCGCAGCGCCGGCGTGGGCCGCGCTCGCCATCGAACCCAAAGCAAAGCAAGCAAAAGCGAATAATGAAATCAACTTGCCGGGTAAAGAATTCTGACGCATAACGCCTCCCCTTCAGTGGTAATTAGTGCTGCTCCAAATTTTCTAAATAATATTGCGCCTGTAGGGCTGCGGCACAGCCCTCGCCGCAGGCCGTCACCAATTGCTTCACTGCGCCCGTGCGGATTTCTCCGGCGGCAAATACCCCTTTTCGGGAAGTTTCCATCGTGACCGGATCGGCAATCACATATTTTTTCTCATCCAGCTTCACAAAATCTCCGATGTAGCCGGTTTCCGGGTCATGGCCGATGAACACAAAAACACCGTCCGTTTTGAAATCCCGCGTTTGATTCGTGTTCACATCTTTTAATTTCAGATTTTCCACTTTTCCGGAACCGGAAACCGACTCAACCACCGCATTCCAAATAAAATCAATTTTGGGGTGATGCAAGGCGCGCGTTTGCAGAATAGGCGAAGCGCGCAATTTGTCGCGCCGGTGAATGACATGAACCTGAGTGGCAAAGCGGGTCAGGAAAATTCCTTCCTGAAGAGCGGAGTCTCCGCCGCCCACCACCGCAATTGCTTTATTTTTGAAAAAAGCGCCGTCGCAAGTGGCGCAGTAGGAGACGCCGCGGCCCGTGAATTCGCGCTCTCCCGGAACACCCATTCTGCGGAAACTGGCGCCTGAAGCCAAAATAATCGTTTTGGAAAAATATTCTTTGCCGGAAGATGTGCGAATGATAAATTGAGAATTTTTTTCTTCGAGTTTGGCGACTTCTTCGAGGATAAACTCCGTGCCGTACTTTTTAGCCTGTTCTTCCATCTTTGCGGAAATTTCAGGCCCGGTAATGCCTTCCGGAAATCCGGGATAATTTTCCACCGTATCGGTGAGCGCGATTTGGCCGCCGGAACTCATTTTTTCAAACAGGCAGGTTTTTAAATTGGCCCGGGAGGCATATAGGCCGGCCGTGAGCCCGGCTCCCCCGCCTCCGATAATCGCTACATCCCAAATGTTTTTATCCATATTCTGCGTTGGTGGTTAACGAATGCCGGCGAGTTCCTGGAGGAGATGCCAGTTATCCAAGCGATCTTGCTCGGCCTCAAGAAGCGCTTCCGAAGGTTTGCCCTCTTTATCGAAATGCTTTTGGAACCGGCCTTCGGTTCGGGCCCAATCCACAAAAGTAAACGGCCGGCTTGTTTTTGGATCGATATACCAGTCCTGATTCACAGCCGGATTGCCCGCCAAACTCAGGCGCTCGCTGATTTTCTTCCCTTTGCGCGGATCGTAAATAAAAATCGGAAACGTGCGAGAATCGGCCGCAAGCTTTGCCTGGTTTCCGGCCAAATGATCGGCCACGCCGTGCTCAGGCTGGCAAGTGGTATACGCAATGATGATTGCGGGGCCCGGATATTCATTGGCTGCAATTACGGCACGGTAAAAATGATTCGTGTGAGCCGCCGTGGTCTGGGCCACAAACACATCCGGATGCATCATGGCAATTTGGCCCAGCTCTTTTCTGTGCTCGCGTTTTCCGGGCACTGCGGTGCCATGCGCCGACATCTTTGCTTCTTGCCCCATAAACGAACTGGTGGAAGCCTGTCCGCCCGTATTGGAGTACACCTGCGTATCCAGCACAATCACTTTAATGTTCATGCCCGACATAAACATACGCGATAAAGACTGGAATCCGATGTCGAGCATCGCCCCGTCGCCGCCAATCAACCAAAGTTTTTTATCTTTCCAACCCATTTGATCCCATCTGGCGCGTACTCCCATAGCATCGGCCGGGGCGTTTTCAAACAAAGAGTTGGTCCACGGAATCCGGTAGGGGTTATAAGGATAGGTAGAAGTGTAGACCGTGTTACATCCGGTGGCGGCCACCATACCCACATTTTCAGGGCCGTACACAAAGCCGGTGGCGGCAAGCATCATGCGAATCACCGTGCCTTCGCCGCAGCCCATGCAGGAGCCTGCGCCTCCGACATATAAAAGTGAACGGCCGGCAAGCATCATGTCGGAAAGCAGCTTTTCATTAATATACTTCTTCGGCGTTTCGGGCAGGCAGTTAAAAAAAGCAAAGTCACTGCGGTATTGCGGAACATTTTCTGAGGTTTTCTTCACCATTTCCAGGGCTTGATGATTGCCGCACACTTCCACACATTCAGCGCAGCCTTTGCATTTGGTGGGATCAATAAAGATTCCGAACAGGCCGCCTTCTTCGCCTTTTTTCTCATACGTGGCGGTAAACTTTGTGGTTTCAGCAAATTTTTTCCGGTAGTGTTCCTTTTGACCCGGGTCGGAAATTTGCTCTAACTCCTTTGAAAAATCGGATTTGGAAATTACTTTTCCAAGAATTGCCGTATCCGGGCACTCCGTTACGCAATCCATGCAAGCCACGCAATTTTCCGGATTGAATAGAGGAATATCAGGCGCGATGTAACTGAAATCACGAAGTTCTCCGGTGGCGGCCGGAATGATGCTGCGGGCCGTGCTCACATCGGCCGGAAGTTCCTTTTCTGCATCGCCGTGATTGTACGAGCCCACAATGCGCTCGTTAAAATCGGCGATATTGATGATTTCCGCCAGCTTGGAACTATTTTCTTTAGTTGGCTCTGACATTGGATGCCCCCCGTCCCGTTGCAATTTTTCCCCCTGCTTCAATCAAATTGCGGGAAACTTCAAATACCTCATAATAACCGCGCTGAATGGCCTTCATGTTGTCGGCCACCACCCGGTCGCCGCGTTTTCCAAAATATTTGTGAATGGCTTTTTCCACAGCGCTGAATAAATCGGCATCACTGAAACCATAGCGGTCTTTAAACGGCGTGGATTTCAAGAAAATTCCCAAAAGCACAATGCCTTGCATGCGCTGCACCAAGTCTAAACTGGTGGATACCTCACGGGCAATTTTTACCGTATCCAGCGCCAGCACGCGGATTTTTCTCTCGCGAATCATGTTTTTAGCGAACACCGGCAAATCAGCCCATACCTCTTCCTGCGCGGTGCGGTCGGTTTGGATAAACACCATGCCGCCTTCCTGAATGCCGTGAAGCGGATTGCCGTGCTTGAATGCGTTTACGTCATTGACGGCGACAAATTCAACCACATCTAATTCGCAATGGGTGCGGATTTTCTCTTTGGCCAACGTGAGATAATAGGTTGTGGGAAGCCCCTTTTTCTCCGAGCCGTATTTTGGATAGGCCTGCACGTGCATGCCGAATACTTCCCCGCCGATCGTGGCCAAAATTTTATTGGTGGTGACTGAGCCATAACCGCCTACGGAATGGCCCCGCATTGAAAACGCGTGCTCGGGCCGGATATCCGGGTCTACGGTCATTTGTAATGCCGTGGGATGCGTGATCCCCACTACGAAATATTCTAAAGGTTTCTCGCTTTGCATATTTTCGAAAATCGCAATTAAATCTCCCGGGCGCACATCGCGGCTTCCCAATCCTGCGGAGCCGGAATAAATTTTAGGCATTGCGGAAATTTTTGGATATCCGGAGGCCCCGGCCAAGGCATCCGCAAAAGCCGCTTTGATTTCAACGGTTAACGGATTGGACTGGGCCAAAGGATTATCCATGCGCTCCAGGACAGAGAACTTTTTGACATGGCTTAATGCGCGCACAATTTCAGGACCCGGGAAAGGACGGAAGCAAGTGACATTGAGCGCTCCGGCTTTCACCCCTTGTTTGCGCAGATAATCCACTACGGCCAGCGCTGTTTCCATATAAGAGCCCATCCCCGCCAGCACATAGTCGGCATCGCTGAGGCGATAGCCTTCGGTCATGTTGTAACGGCGGCCGGTGAGCCGGTAAAATTCGTTCATCGCGTTTTGCACGGAGGCCGGAACCTTGTCGTAATAATGCCGCTGGGCAATTTTCCCCTTCATATAACTATCTTGATTTTGCACCACACCGGTCATTACGGGAAATTTTGTGTCCATAAAATTGGTGAGTTTTTCAGTAGGAGGCCCGATATATTTTTCCATCATTTCGGGTTCGCAGAGGAGAACATTTTCAATGGTATGCGTGGTGAGAAATCCGTCTTGCACGTTGAGGAAAGGAGTTACAGAGTCTTCGGCGGCGCGCCGGGCAATGAGGGCAAGGTCGCCGGCTTCTTGCGCGTTTCGGGCGAAGAATATGCCCCAGCCGGTGTCGCTTACGGCCATAACGTCGTCATGGCCGGCATGTACGTTGAGTGAATGAGAAGTCAGGGCTCGCGCCCCGATATGAAATACTACCGGAAGCCTTTTGCCGGAAATGGTATACAGCACTTCTTTCATCAACACCAGGCCCTGACCGGAAGTAAAATT
>JACQQR010000092.1 GCA_016206875.1 Candidatus Omnitrophota bacterium | reverse complement strand
CGTGCGCAATGAAGGCAACATCATCTGCCAGTTGGGCAATGTGGAGCTTGTCTCGGGCCGGAAGGCCACGGTGAGTTTTGATGACCAGGGATTGATTCGTGTGGTAGTGGACGAGGGGATTGCCTCCGAAGTGCTGGATGGTTTAGACCAACCTGTGCTTGATGCCATTTACAATTCCGGGACCATTCAAGCCGCGGGCGGGCGAATTCAAATCAACGCGCGCACTGCTAATCAAGTGTTTAATTACGCGGTGAATCAGGAAGGAATCGTTGAAGCCGCAGGCGTAATGGAAGTAGGCGGAGAAGTGATTATTCTCGGCAATGAGAATATCCGAAACACGGGCACATTGAAGGCAGACGGCAAATTATCTATCGAATCAGAAAAGTCACTCACCCTGGGAGGAAAAATCCAGGCAGCCGACACTTCATTACGCGTAGCTGGCGATTGGATTCGAGAAGGCAGCCCGAGCGCAGATAATTTAAATTTGGAATTCTTCGACGCCACGCGTTCCAGCACGGTTTATGGAGACAATACTTTCGACACACTCACCATCAAAACCCCTGGCAAGCAAATGTATTTCGAGGGCGGCAAGACACAAACTATTCTTCACAATATTGAAATTGAAGGAAAAAAATATGAACTGGTGAGTTTACGCTCCACTGATACCGGAAACGCGCAATGGTATTTGAATTCCCAAGGTGAAACGAGTATTAGTTTCGTTCATATTGGCGACGCCCACAATGTAAGTTCTGATCCGCTCAAAGTACTGCCATCCAACAGTTATGGCAATAACACGGGCTTCGATACGGACCCTACTTGGGATGGTTCAGCAGGGGATGGGCTGTGGACCACAGCCGCTAACTGGGATACAGGTATAAGGCCGGGTGCTTCTGATACGGTAACTTTCAATAATACTTCCACATCAGATTCCACAGTCAACGCAGCTTTTGGCGGAACCATTAACATTCTCAATGTGCAAAGTAATTATGGAGGAACCATTACTTTGCAGCGTACGTTAACTGCTACGACAAGCACTACGCTTTCTTCGGGCACATTAAGTCTGAATGGGAATGATTTTACCACCGGCACACTCACAGTTAGTGGCGGCACGTTAACAGCCGGAGCAGACGAAATCATTACTGTGAACAGTAATTTGAATGTCTCTAGCGGCACAGTAAGCGGCGCTAATCTCATGACAGTTGTAGGTTCGGTTGATCTTTCAGGAGGCACATTTACGGCGCCTCCCAACATGACTGTTTACGGAAGCTGGGCAAAAACAGGCGGCACTTTTAATAGCGGCACGGGTCAAGTGGATTTTGCGGGAACAGGTTTAGTTACCCTTAATTCCGGCGGCACGGACAGCGCGAGCGATTTTTATAATCTAGCTCTCGGTAAAATCGGTGCCAATAGTGTGACCCTCACCGGCAATGATTTGGTTGTAAACGGTACTCTTTCCGTCCCCGCCGGGACAGTGACAACAAATGATCTGGATATAACTGCTGCAGCGTTTACGGTGAGCGGAGGAACTTTTGAAGGCTCTGCAGGTTCCCTGACTGTAAACGGAGCTGTAACTTTGAGTTCCGGATTATGCGTAGCGCCTTCAGGCACTTTTTCTGTTTTAGGGAATTGGTCAAACACGGGCGCTTCGTTCAATAGCGGAGGGGGCACCGTTACTTTTGTCAGCCCGGGCACTCAAACAATTAACTCAGGTGGAATCAGCTCTACGAAAGATTTTGACAATGTTACTGTCTCTGGTTCTGTACTCCAAGTGACCAGCACAGACCTGGAAATTGACGGCACATTGACGATTAATAGTTCCAGCACCGTGGACCTAAATGGACAATCCCTGGCTCTTGGAACCTTAAGCAATAACGGCACGCTCCAGCTAGAAGGGGGCGAAGCCCTCGTCTCCATTCTAACTATGGATACGAACTCGGGCACTGTTTTGTATGATGGAACGGGTACCTATACTCAACTAATCGCTGGCGATAATTATTATAACCTTACCTTTAATGGTACGGGGAGCTGGACATTGGACGCCCTGCTGGATGTGAACAATAATTTCACAATCACAGATGGCACCGTCAATGCCAACGGGCTCAACATGAACGTGGCTGGAAATTGGTCTAATGCAGATGTGTTTACTTCCGGTGCCAATACAGTGACGTTGGATGGCACAGCCGCTCAAACACTTGTTACCGGTGGAACGGGGACTGGCAATGATTTTAATAATCTCACAATGAATAAAGCCAGTGGAACCCTGACGCTTACCACCAACGCGCTGGACGTAGACGGTACGCTTTCGATTGACGGAGGCACATTCGACTCGAATGGTTTGGCCATTACAGCGGGGAATCTCGCAGCGATTGGAGGAAATTTCACCGGTTCAGCCGGCTCAGTGGATGTGAACGGTACGTTTACACTTTCAGGAGGAACCTTCAATGCGCCTAGCGGCACATTCACAGTTTCCGGAACATGGTTTAAAGATGGTGGTTCTTTTGTAAGCGGCTCCAACAACACTGTCACATTTGATGGCTCTGGCACTCAAACATTGCGCTCTGGCGGTACGGACGGGGCAAGTGATTTTAGCAATATTATCATTTCCGGTGGCGGAACGGTTCAGCTGTCAGTAAATGCCTTGGAGATAGGCAATACACTGACGATTACATCCGGGACACTGAACACGAATAGTTTGGGTGTGGCAACGGTTAATCTTACAATAAACGGCGGAACGCTCACGGGGTCCAGCGGCGCTTTGTCGGTTTCCAATGACGTAGCGATTTCCAGCGGAACACTTACAGCGCCTTCAGGATCTTTTTCGGTGGGAGGCTCGTGGTCAAAAACCGGCGGAACTTTTACGAGCGGAAATAATACAGTCACTTTCAGTGCGCTTGGCGCTGAAACGTTAAATGCAGGCGGTACGGATTCGGGTAGTGATTTTTTTAATCTAACCATTCTCGCTGTTTCAAGCTTGCAATTGACGACCAATGCGCTGGCAGTGACAAACACACTTACCATGAGCAGCGGAACATTTAATACGAATGGCCTGGATGTCACTACGGCCGACTTGACGATTAGCGGCGGCACGTTTACGGGTTCTAGCGGCGCATTGGACGTCAATGACAATGTGAATCTTTCAGGGGGTACGCTCACAGCGCCCTCAGGCGCTTTCACAGTGGCCGATGATTGGGTGAGAACAGGCGGAACTTTTACGCCCGGTACGGGTACGGTCACTTTTGATAATAGTCTGCTCACCAGCACGATTTCCGGAAGTACCACTTTTTATAATTTCACAACTACCACGGCCGGAAAAACAATCGAGTTTACTGCAGGCACCACGCAAACTGTCACCAATGGCCTTACATTAACCGGTTCATCCGGAAATAATATTGTGCTTCAAAGCACAGCCTCAGGCACGGCGTGGAATCTGACGATGACGGGCTCGACGCAAAATGTTTCTTATGTTTCAGTCTCAGATTCCAATGCCTCCGGAGGCAATGAAATTCAAGCCACCAGCAACAACACAGATAATGGGCGGAACACAAATTGGCTTTTCACCAATCCGCCGCCGGCCGCAGACCCGGCCGCGACTGTATTAGCCAGTGAAAGCGGAGTGGTCATTCAAACTACGACAGATACCGAGCAGCAAGAAGATTTTGCTTCAGTAGTTGCCAACGCCCAAGAAGAAATTGTGCAATTAGTTATGGAAATCATCAATGACAAAGGGAGCACACAAAGCACTTCGGTCAACGAATCCGTTCAAATTTCTATATTCAATCCCACCACGGGCAAGGAGATGACGGTGTCCACCAAGGTTGTCGTTTCAGAGGGTGTGGTGATGGTTCGTGAATTAGATCCCGCCACAGGTAAAGAAACCGGCCGCGTCATTGTGCTTACCATTTTTTAGTTGATTTAGCCCCCCTCTAGAGCCAGAATAACTTTCTATGCTACGCATTTTCTTTTTCCTCGCTTAAGCCGTGAAGAAAAAACTGCGCTTTCAAAAATTATTGAACAGATAGATGACATGCCATGAGGAGAAAAAATGGAAACTGCAATTAAAGAGCTCACAGAAAAAGTAAAAAACGAACATAACCTGATCAAAGAGTTGATGAACGAAATTTCAAAAACTATCGTAGGTCAAAAATATTTGATTGAACGGCTGCTCATCAGCATTCTGGGAAACGGACACGTTTTAATTGAAGGGGTGCCCGGGCTGGCTAAAACCAAATCCGTAAAAACATTGGCCGAAGCCGTTCAAACCAAATTTCAACGTGTTCAATTTACCCCGGATCTGCTGCCGGCCGACTTGATTGGCACCCTGGTCTATAGCCCGAAAGACTCTCAATTTACCACAAAAAAAGGGCCTATTTTCGCCAACATTATTTTAGCTGACGAAATCAATCGTGCGCCCTCTAAAGTGCAAAGCGCCTTGCTTGAGGCCATGCAAGAGCGGCAGGTAACGATTGGGGAAAACACGTTTAAGCTTGAAGAACCCTTTTTGGTGCTGGCCACTCAAAATCCTATCGAGCAAGAGGGGACGTACCCGCTGCCTGAAGCACAAGTGGACAGGTTCATGCTGAAACTAAAAGTAACGTATCCGAATAAAAAAGAGGAAAAGGAAATCCTGGAAAAAGTTTCTTCCGGCAATGAAGCCAAGGTAAATCCGATTCTCACACCTCGAGATATCCTGCGGCTCCGGCAAATTACCACAGAAATTTATGTGGATGAGAAAGTGAAGGATTACATTCTCGATCTGGTGTTCGCCACACGCAGTCCCGCTCAATACAAACTGGAAGATTTAAAGCGGCTCATTGCCTACGGAGGCTCGCCTCGGGCAAGCATCATGCTCACCGTGGCGGCTAAGGCTCATGCCTTCCTTCGCGGAAGAGCTTATGTAACCCCGGAAGATGTAAAGCAAATCGGCATGGATGTGCTTCGCCATCGCGTGCTGGTGACCTACGAAGCGGAAGCCGAGGAAATGACCTCTGAGGACGTAATCACGAGGATTTTTGATCAGGTGGAAGTACCTTAAAGAATATTGGTTGTCATCCCGGCGAAAGCCGGGATCCAGGGTTAACGCAACTCATGGTGGCAATGACCCTGGATTCCGGGTCATGCCCGGAATGACATTAAAAACATGCTACCCAAAGAAACCCGTAGCAAAGTTAAATTGATTGAAATCCGCACCAACCGGCTCGTCAATGACCTGTTCGGCGGCGAATACGAATCGGTGTTCAAAGGCCAGGGCATCGAATTCGCCGACGTGCGCGAATACGTGCCGGGCGACGATATCCGCACCATCGACTGGAATGTCACGGCCAGAAGCCAGCATCCCTTTGTCAAAAAATATGTCGAAGAGCGCGAGCTCACGGTGCTTTTTGTGGTGGACGCCTCTTATTCCAATTTTTTCGGATCCGGCAAGAAAATGAAGGCGGAAGTGGCTGCGGAAATCACGGCCTTACTCGCATTTTCTGCGGTGATCAATAACGACAAAGTCGGTTTAGTATTCTTTACCGACCGGGTTGAAAAATATATTCCCGTAAAAAAGGGGAAGCGGCACGCGCTTCGTGTCGTGCGCGAAATTCTTGCTTACGAGCCGCAGCACAAAAAAACGGACATGGCTGCCGCGCTGAAGTACCTAAATAATGTGCTCTCCCGCCGGGCTGTGATTTTTATCATCTCTGATTTTCTGGCCTCGGATTATGAGAAACCGCTGAAAATCCTTGGCAAAGAGCATGACGTAATCGGCATTTACCTTTTTGATCCGCGCGAGCGTGCAATTCCTAAAATGGGCTATGTGGTGTTCGAAGATGCGGAAACAGGCGAGGAGGTGATGGTGAACACCAGCCACTCCAAATTTCAGGAAACCTTCCGCAAAAAGACCACCGAAGAACTGCATCACATGGACAGGCTTTTTAAAAAAATGGGGCTGGATAAAATTGAAATTGACACCACTCAATCGTACGTGGATCCGCTCATCAAATTTTTCCGGGCCAGAGAAAAAAGGTTCCGGTAATGAAACGCCTGGCCGGTTTTTTTGTCTTTGCTTTGATTTCCTTTTCTGCCCCATTTGTTTTTTCTCAAGCAACTCCTCCGCCTTCCGTCAGCGTGAAGGCTTCTGTAAATAAAGCCTTCATCACTGTGGGGGATACGGTTGAATTTAAAATTGAAATTCGCCGGGCGCCGCGCGTGGACATTCTGACCGCGAACCCGGTTGTGAAACTTCGCGATTTTGAAATAAAAGGGAAGCGGGAAATTCCCCCGGTCAAAGAAGGGGATTGGGTGCTGGAAGGAATGGTGTATCGAGTCACCAGCTATCAGCTTGGGGAATATGTCATTGACCCCGTCACCATACGCTACAAGGATATCGATGGGAAAGAAAAAGAACTAAAAACCAATAAACTTTATATTACCGTTGAAACCATTGATAAAACCCACGCGCCCAAGAAAGATATTCGGGATATCAAATCCGTTGTTTCTCTTCCTTCTGAGTTATTGAAGGGGATTCTATTTGCTTTGGCGGGCATTTTATTTGTGCTTCTGGGCATCCTGGCCTGGCTTTTTTTCACTCGGCGGGACGTACTCGTGAATTTCTTCTCCCCGCCTCTTACACCTCCTGAAGAAGCCCTGAGGGCGCTTATGCGGCTGGAAGACTCCGGCCTCCTGGCCAAAGGCCAAGTGCGCGAATTTTATTTCCGGATGTCCGAGATTCTTAAGAGATATTTTCAAAAACGCTTCAAATTTAAAGCGCTTGAAGAAACCAGCTCGGAAATAGTCGATGAATTGAATCGACTGGAAACAAACGCCGATTCGATGAAATTGGTTGCTCAATTTTTTGACGCCGCTGATTTGGTAAAATTTGCGAAGTGTATTCCGGAACCGGTTGAAATTATAAAAACTCATAAACTGGCCCAAGAAATTGTTGAAAAAACCAAGCCGGAAACTCCCGGGGAACTATGATGGATTTCGCCGCACCCATTTTCTTTCTAGCGCTCATCCTCTTCCCTTGGCTCTTGTTCCAGGCTTTGCGGAAAAAAAGAACCGCGATCCGGTTTCCCACCCTTGCGGTCATCAAAAGTGTCAAGCTCTCGGAAACGCAAAATCCCGCCCGCTTTTTATCGCTTCTGAGAATATTGACTCTCGTCCTTGTTATCGTTGCCTTGGCCAGGCCCCAGGCGGCTGAAAGCGAGCGGGAATTTGAAACACGCGGCGTCGACATGATTATCTCCATGGATATTTCCGGTTCCATGCAAGCGGAAGATTTTCATCCGCAGAACCGTCTGGAGGTGGCCAAAGAAGAGGCTAAAAAATTTATCAAGGGCCGCAGGCAGGATCGCATGGGCATGGTGGTCTTCGCCCGGCAGGCCTACACCCAATGCCCGCTGACTTTGGATTATGATGTGCTCGTATCCTTGATTGATGATATCCGTATCGGCATGATCAAAGATGGAACCGCAATCGGATTGGGCATTGCCACAGCCGTCAATCGCCTCCGGGAAAGCGACGCCAAAAGCAAAATAATCATTCTCATCACGGATGGAGAAAATAACTCCGGAAATATCGACCCCGTCACCGCGGCCGAGTTAGCGCAAGGTTTCGGCGTCAAAATTTACACTATCGGGATTGGGAAAGGAGGCATGGTTCCTTTCCCTGTTGATGATCCTTTGTTTGGAAGGCGATACGTACAGGCAAGAGTGGATATTGACGAAAAAATGTTGAAGCGCATCGCTGATATCACGGGAGGCACGTTTTTCCGGGCACGCGACCCTCGGGGTTTAGAAGAGGCTTATAAGCGCATCGACAAACTCGAAAAAACCGAGGTGAAAGTGAAAGAATTCTCCAATTATTCGGATATTTTTTATTACGCTCTTTGGCCGGCTTTAATTCTTTTGCTTTTAGAAATTTTACTGAGCGCAACCGTATTATTAAAACTGCCGTAAGGCTCCCTCGCCTCACGAGGGCAAGCGAGAAACCTGTTTATGCAATTCTACAATGATTCTGCATTTATTTTTTTGTTGGCCGTTCCCGCCGCGCTGGCTCTTTTCTGGCTGCGCGGCTGGAGCAAAGCGCGAAAGCTGGGCAAATTTGCGGATTCGGAAATTCTTCCAAAAATTGCGGAAGCGCGCGCCCGGGATAAAGAAATATTAAAAATTGTGCTTATTCTTATCTCCATTCTTTTGATGACCCTGGCGCTGGCCCGGCCTCAGTGGGGCGAAGAAAAAAAGAAGGTGGAGCGTAAAGGCATCGATATTGTGTTTATGCTCGACAGTTCGCTTTCTATGCTCGCGCAAGACATAAAACCCAGCCGCTTCGACAAGGCCAAAATCGAAATCCGCAATTTCGTCAAAAAACTTAAAGGGGACCGGATTGGCCTGGTTATTTTCGCCGGGCAAGCCTTCCTTCAGGCACCGCTAACTGTCGATTATGGGGCTTTTTTACTCTTTTTAGATGCCGTAAAAGTGGGTTACGTGCCCGATCCCGGGTCTTCGCTGGCAGAAGCAATCAAAACCGGTTTGAAGGCTTTTCCCAAAGGAGATAAGAAATACCGGGTCATGATCATTTTTTCAGATGGGGAAGAGACCACCTTGGAAGCAGAAGCCGTGATGGAACGGGCCCGGGAAGCAGGCGTAAGAATTTATACCGTAGGCGTGGGCACTCGTGAAGGCGCTCCGATTCCTCTGGGCTCAGGGAAAGGAAATATCACCGGCTTTAAAAAAGACCGCATGGGGAAAACGGTGATTTCTAAACTGGATAATGGACTTCTAGAAAAAATTGCGGATGAAACCGGAGGGCTTTTTTTTCCTTCGACTCCCGGTGAAAAAGAAATCGATTTGATATACACGCATCTTGGCGGCATAGGTAAAAAAACATTTAAGGCGAAAGAACTGGTGGAAAAAGAAGAGCATTTCCAGCTTTTCCTCTTGCCGGCTCTGGTATTATTGATGTTAGAGCTTTTGATCAGTGACAGAAGAAAGGCTGGACTATTTGGATGAGACCCTTGGGAATTTTATTCGTGTTGCTGTTGGCGATGCTGCCCCTTCATCTGGGATTTCTTGAAACCAAACAATCTCTGACAAAAAAGGGCAATGAGTTGTTTTCGGAAAAACGGTACAAGCAGGCGCTTGAAAATTACCGTGCCGCCTCGGAAAAAGACGCCAAAACCCCGGAAATCCATTACAACATGGGCAATTCGCTCTATAAGCTCGGACAGCATAAAGAAGCCTTTTCTGAATATGAACACACACTAAAGGCCATTGCCAAAGATTCGCCTCTCGCAAGCCAAGCTCTGTACAATTACGGCAATACCCAGTACCGTTTGGGTCATTTTGATCAAGCCATTGCCGCTTATAAGAAAGTACTCGATATCAATCCCAAAGATCAGGACGCAAAATACAATTTAGAATTCTTGCTCCGGAAAAAGCAGGAATACGAAAAAAAACAAGATGAGCGCCGTACTCCTGAAGAGAAAAAAGAAAATGAGCAACAACAAAAACAGGAACAGCAACAGCAAAACCAACAGCAACAGCAAAATCAACAGCAACAGCAAAATCAACAGCAACAACAAAATCAACAGCAACAACAAAATCAACAACAGCAGCAGAACCAACAGCAGCAAAGCGGCGGCGGACAATCTCAAAATCAAGACTCCAATCAGAGCGGCCAGCAACAATCGCAAAGCAGTTCAGGCCGCTCTCAAAATCAAAAAAGTCAGGCCCAAGAACAGCAGGGAGAGCAACCTCAAAGCGGGCAGGAAAACCAAGGCGAGCAACAGAGTAACGAACAAGGCGCTCGGGGAAATCAGTCTCAAAACTCTTCGAAGCCAGCAAGCCGGCAGCAAAATCAACAGGAGCAGCCCCAAGCTCATCCCGCGCAGCCGACGCCGGCTACATCGAGCGGCGAACAGCAAAATCGCGAAGGCCGGGAAGAGCCGGGGAGCCAAGCAAAAAAAGATTTGGGGCAATCGGAACAAAAAAATCAGCAATCAAAACCTGAGCCGGGCCAGTCAGGCCAGCTAGACCCGAAGCAAGCCGATTCAGCGCAAGGAGATGGCGGCCAAGAGCAAGAAGGAAAAGAAATGGATCAAAAAGCGGGCCGCCCGCAACAGGGTCAGCAAGCCGGTGCCGGGCAGATGAGTGAAAGTGAGCTGAGTAAAAAATTAGAGGAGGATTTGCGAAAATCTCTTGCCGGCGGCGAAGAACAGCATGAAAAGCAAGATGAAAAACCGGGCGAGGAAAAGAATGGGCAGCAGGGAAAGGAAGACGGCCGCCAGCAGCGTGAAAGTGAGGGGGAAATCTCCGACCCAGGCGAGGAATCTCGGGAATCCCAATATCAATCTGGCGAAGAAGAACTTCCCGGGCAAACGGCGGATGAATTAGCACAAGAAGAAAAAACAGGCGGGGAAGAGGAAGGTAAAGGCCAAGAGGAAAGCCAAGCGGCCGGGGGGGGAGGTACGCAAGAATCTCAAGGAACGCCTCAATCGATGCGTGCTGGGGACAGCGCCGGCAGCGTACCCCGCGGGGCCTTTAACCGGATTTCAAAGGAAAGCGCTCTTAAAATCTTGAATGCCCTTCAGGAAGCTGAGAAAGAACTTTTATATTTAAGGCGGCCTCCGGAAAGTTACCGGCGGCATGAAGTGGCCAAAGATTGGTAAATAAAAGAGAGAACACATAATGCTCGTAGGAGTGATTTCAGACACGCATGACGCCATTTTGGAAACCCGCAATGCCATTCATCTTTTCAAACAAGAAAAGGTAGGGGCCATCATTCATGCCGGAGATTTCACTTCAGCGGATCTTTTAAGAGAATACCTGAAAATCCGCATTCCATTTTTCGGCGTTTTCGGCAATCAGGATTCGAAAAATGATTTGCTTGAAGTAGCCCAAGGTGTCGTCAAAGAGCCTCCCTTTTATTTGGTGCTGGATAATCGCTCACTGCTCATCGTGCATGATGAGAAAAAAATTTCGCTGGATAAAGAAAGTGAAATTGTCGATGTCATCATCTGCGGAAATACGCACGAACCCCGCATTGAGAAAAAAAACCGCGCGCTCATTGTAAACCCGGGCGAGGGCTCCGGCCTGATGAATGGAAAACCCACTGTCGCACTTCTGGACCTGGAAAAATTGGAAGCCAAAATTATTGAATTAAAAGATGTCTACACGTAAGTCAAGAGAAAGTGAGAATCTATGAACATCCTTCAAAAAGTGGATGAAGACTTAAAAGAATCTATGAGAGCCCGTGATGAGGTGCGCATGAACACACTCCGCGGCATTAAATCTTCGGTAAAAATGCTCCTGATTGAAAAGATTAAAAAAGAGGCATCTCATGAAGAAGTCATCTCCGTGATTCAAAAACAGGTCAAGCAGCGGCGCGACAGCATCGAAGAATTCAAGAAAGGAAACCGCCCGGATCTGGTTCAAAAAGAGGAGCGCGAATTAAAAATTCTTGAATCGTACTTGCCGGCGCAGATGAGCCCGCAGGAATTGGAAGCCATTGTCAGTAAAATCATTGCGCAAGCGGGCGCCGCTACAAAAGCCGAAATGGGCAAAGTCATGAAGCTTGTCATGGAAGAGACGAAAGGGAGGGCGGACGGCAAGGCAGTAAGCTCCCTAGTTTCCAGTAAATTGAAATGAACCAAAAAAACACAGCCTGGCTTTCGCACTTAAGTGAATTTGAATGCCAGCGCTGTCTTAAGTGCTGCACGAATCCAGGCTATATTTATGTACTCGAAGAAGAAGTTCAACCGATCTCTAATTATTTAGGTCTATCCGGATTCAAATTTGTAAATCAGTATTGTGACTTAATCGAAAAGCCCCGCTTAACTCTCAAAACCCACCCTGACGGGACTTGTGTTATGCTGAAGGGAA
Organism: Candidatus Omnitrophota bacterium; assembly: GCA_016206875.1. Classification (GTDB taxonomy): domain Bacteria; phylum Omnitrophota; class Omnitrophia; order Omnitrophales; family JACROU01; genus JACQQR01. Next base: position 5,465 of record JACQQR010000092.1, on the reverse strand, counting down.
ACACCTGCCAAATTCATCCGGTAAAACCCAAACAATGTCGCGATTTTCCGGTGCGCTGGCGCACAAAAGATGCGCGGGAGTACTGCGAGGGGTTGAAGTTGCTTACCCAACATTATCCGGCTTGATGTAGCTGAACTTAACATAAGATACATTATAGGACGTTATAGCTACTAGCCTTTAGCTGTTAGCTTATAGCTGAATCTTTGCAAAACGGCCTGATTGCCTGTCATTCCCGCGAAAGCGGGAATCCAGTGACTTTGTTTTTCAGACAATGCTAAAGTCACTGGACCCCCGCTTTTCCGCCTCGGCGGACCCGCCTGAGGCGGGCGCCTTTGGGGGTGACAAGCGCTGCTTTTATTGCTGCATGATTGCTGTAGCAGTTCCTACGGCTTGAAGGCGCTTTTTGGCTTGAATGGAATACTGGTTACGCGGCATTTTCTTAATCAAGGTCTTGAGCACATCCACCCCAAATTGTTTCTCCGTGAACAACTTCTCTGAAAAATGGAACCCTATGTAATAAAGCTCTTCCGGCGTAAACATGGCTTCCCGGAATAGCTTTTTGACCACGTCTTTATCCTGAGCCTTAATCCAACCCAATACCAATGACAATGCCCTGTCATTATTCCTGGCCACAACGGATAAATCCTTATTCGATAGCTTTAAAAGCGCCGCCATGAGCTCCCACTTGGCCTCTTTAGTGAAAAGCACGCTGGATGAAATCAAATCCAGGAGCCGGGTTTCTTCTTGATACTTTTTCTTCTTTTTAAGCGCCAACGTCTCTTTCATCACCATTTTGTAAGTCGTATCCGGGTCTATTTGCCTGGCCGCATGAAATAAAGCTTGCGTCTTGCCGTCTTGACTCACCGCCAAGGCCGCCATCATCCCGTCTAAAATGTTCTTTAATTGAAGCTTGGTGATGGATTCTTTTTGAGCGATGAGAACAGCGCTGATCCGGCTCAGTCGTTCGCCGGCTTCTTCCTTGAGCAGATGCTGGAGGAGCGGCGGAACCGCAGACGGCATTTTCTTCAGCGAATGCTCGGCGGATTGACGCATGCCGGGATCTGAGTCCGATAAATGACGCATTAAGTATTGAACATTTTCCTTGGACTCCAAATGTCCCATTTTCGATAAGGCAAACTTTTTAAGTTCGGAAGACTTGCTTTCCGCATGTTTTACGATTTCCTTGACCATCCCCTTGGACATTTCGATTTTCTCCAAAATTTCGATTACGGTCCGGTGGAATCCGGCAAATTCATTCTCCTCAAGCAAAGGCATGAGCGCCTCCGCCAGATCCTCATTGCCCTTTCCGGCAATGCCCAAGCGCCCGATGGAAAGCAGCGCATTGCGCCGCAATACAAACGGATATTTCTTATCGAGAAAACGCATGAGAACTTTCTTAAGTTTTCTGTCGGGGAAATAGCCCAAAATAATCACGAGCGATACCAGGGATGGCGCCTCCTTTTTCCCTTTTGCATCATTCAATGCGGCCAGGACGGCTTTTTCCAAATAGGTCTTCTCTTCCGCAGCCATCTTTTCGATTTTGGCCCGCATTTCGTAGCAAATATGCTTCAACATCTCGATATCCGGATCCGAAAGCGCTTCGATCAAAAACCCAAGCGATTTTTTTGAGCCAATACGCGCCATGACGCTCGCAATCGATTTTCTATATTCGCGCTCGCGGCTAGGCTGTTTATATTCTTTGATGAGTGCAGGAAGCGCCGGGTCTCCAATTTCTGAAAGCGCATAGGCTGCTTGCGCGCGCATTCCCGGATCATTTTTATAAATGGAGAACAAAGAGCCTACGGATTGGCTGGAACCGATTTTTCCGAGCGCCTCAATGGCCGCCAGTTTGATTTTTGGATTTTCGCTTTCCACTTGTTTTTGAATGCCTTTGAGAATACGGGCATCCTTCAGCTTTAAGGCGCCGACAACCCTTAAAGCGGACTGCGCCAATTCCGGGTTCCCCGATTCAGTGAGTTGGCCGATTTTTTTCAAAAGTTCACTCATGCGTTGTCATCTCCTATTCGTTTCACTCTCATTTTTGGAAGCAGCTTGAAAATTTGCGGCTTTGAACAAAGCCGGCCGGCTCCGGTCATCGCCGTGTGTGTGCCACAGGCCAAACCCATTCGAAGCGCTTCTCCCACATTTTTATCTTTCAAATAGCGCCAGATAAATCCCGCTAAAAAGGAATCTCCCGCCCCCACCGTGGAATTGGGCCTTACCGGAACCGAATATCCCCTCCACTGGCCCCCTTCCCCGCTATAAAACACCCCGTCCGCCCCCAGAGAAATGAGCACATTGCTTGCGCCCAGTTCTTGAAGCTGCCTGGCCCCTTTTCTCATCCCATCTTCAGTAGATAAAGAATCGCCGAGAACACGCGAGGCCTCAAACCGATTGGGCTTAATCAGCCAGGGACGGCCGCCGATTCCCCGCCGCAGCGCTTCCCCGTCTGCATCCAGAACCGTATAAAGACCCGCTCTGGATATTTTTTGAATCAGCTGCCCATACCAGCCGGAAGGTAAATCCGGCAAAAGAGAACCTGCCAGCACAAAAATTCTGCTCATGCGCGCCGCTTGTTCGATGATGTGAATCATTCTTCGGGATTCATGCGAAGAAATACGCGGGCCGGGTTGATTTAATTTTGTGGTATGCCGGTTTTTCCGGTCAAAAACAGTGACATTGATTCTGGTCTCCTCGTGAATAGGAATTGATGCGGCATGAATTCCCTTTCGTTTCAAAATATTTTTAAACCGTTCGGCACGCCGTCCGCCCAAAACGGCCAAGGTCTTTAAACGCTTGCAACCCAATTCACGCAGAACCTTTGAGACATTGATGCCTTTCCCGCCGGCGTCTTCGGAAAAACTGCTGACACGGTTCACATCTTCAACAACAAGGCCTTCGATTTCCAGTGTCAAATCCAAAGCCGGATTGACGGTGAGCGTTGTCATCATAACTGTAGTACCGCATTCCATTTAATTTTGTGGGGATGCGGTACTATACGGTTTGCCAATGGACTACGCCCATTTTTAATTGTCATGCCGCACCAGCCGGAAACCATCAAGAAAATATCCGCCTGCTTTATCCGAACCGCGCTCATTTTCGACGACGAAGCGGATTGATTTCAATTGCTCAAGATTGACCCCGGAGCGAATTTGAGAGAAGGGGATGCTTACTTTTTTCCAGAATGTCCCAATATTAGAAACCGGGTACACATGGGTTTTTACCGCATCTGAAAACTCTATTTTCGCTTGAGGATTATATCCGCGTTTGGCGTTTCCACGAAGCCAAAATGTAAGCCTTGAATTCTGATTTAATTTCATCTCGGGAAGGAAAAATTCCAACGCCATCCAATTATTATGCTGGAATATATCCATAAATTCATAATCCACCTTCATCCCCTTGCCGGCTTTCCCCAGCCGGCCTTCTTCTTCATAATTTATCGAAATGCGATCGAGCTTGGATTGCTCATATTTCTTTCTGACAAGAAGATTTTTTCCCAGTACGGGCGCGCCGGCCAAATGATCAAAGGAATAAGCGATGCCGGTTACAGCCTCTACCGGCTTACTTTTCATCTCTTGAATTTTGGCCGTGTACTCTTGCAGCGAAACAACCAGGTTTTCGGCCTTCTTGACCGCCTTTTGTGCTTCGTTCATCATGATACAAGCCCACGCAAAAAGTACCGCTTGGAATAAGACCAGAACAATCATAGTGATCCATACAAGCTTCGCTTTTTGGCCGGGTTCGCCCGGCGCAGGCGCAATGAACCGAATTTCCCCTCGCGTCAAGCGAGACAGAGACTCTTCCTCGACTTTCATGTTTTCAGTTTCCTTTCTCAATGAAGATATCTTTTTCTTCTAAAAATATCCGCCGTCGGGTTTAATACTCTGTCGATAAAAAGCATGCCTCGCAGGTGGTCGATTTCATGCTGAACGCAAATGGCCTCCAGCCCTGTCAGGGTCTCGAGCCGTATTGTACCTTGTAGATCCGTCCAGCGCAGTCGCACCCGTTGGAAGCGGCGAACATTGGCCGTAAGGTGCTGCACGCTAAGGCATCCTTCACGGAGAAATTTCTCTTCAGCCATTTCCATAATTTCCGGATTAATCAAGACGCGCGGCTTTGCGCCGGGCTGCTTGGATGAGATATCGATAACCACCACATTTTCGCCTGCGCCAATTTGGTTCGCCGCCAAACCCACACAGCCCGGGAAAGACCCCAGAGTGTCCAAGAGGTTTTGAGCTAATTCCTGAATAAGCGGCGTGATTTTTTGCACTTGCGTCGCTTGTTTTCGCAGCAGCGGATTGGGATATTCAACAACCGGCTTAACAGGCATGGAAATTACAATGTAAGCGATTCAATCGGTTTGATCGTGATTTCCACGGAAAGCTTGTTTCCCAGTTCTTCTAATGCCTCTTCCAGTTTCGGTATAGGCACATTGATGGGAATACCGGCCTCTAAAATCATGGCGTACACCACCCGCTCGCCTTTTCCTATTTTTTTGGTTTCCACATCGGTAATATTGATCTCACGCGATGCCAGAAGCTTGGAAACATGATGCACAATGCCCGGCCGGTCGGCCCCGATAACGGAAATTACATAATTTTTAGGAGGCACAACCGTCAATGTACAAAGAGGCTCCTGGAACGGTTTTACTGTCATATCCAGCTTCGACTTTTTACAAAAACTAGCGAGGCATTTTTTTAAAGCCGCCACACTCAATTTTGCCTCCAGGGAAACCACCACAAGCATGGCAAACTCCCCTTCTAAAATCGTCATGCTGGAATCTTCCAGATTGCATCCGGCTTGAAGCAGCACACCCGTTACATCGGCGACAATTCCCGGCCTGTCCGCGCCTAATACGGTGATCATTACCTTTTTCATGGTCAGCCTCTCTTCCTCAATCAAAACTGGAATAATATTTATGCCGCTTGAGACGTTCACGAGACTCTTCGTCTTCAAGCACGGATGTCACTTTCCGCATTCCGGCGGGAAGACGAAACAAATCTTCAGAGATATTTCTTTCTTCAATCAAAGTCACTTTTTCTTCTTCCCAGTAAGAATTTTTATCCGCCCGGATTTGACAAGAGCGCTCCAGAGGAAAACCTTGCATGGATGACAGCGCTTGATAATGAGATTGTAACGGAAGAAACTTTTGTAACGATGTGCCTGCGCGGCGATACCAGGCGTTCCAGAAGTTCCTGGCCTCTTCGGTGAATGGAATTTCATCGGTCACCCATAGTTGCTGTTTTTCAATGGGGCTCATATCCAGCTCAACCAACCGGCAATTAAAACCGAGCACTTGATTTTTCTTTCTCACTTTTTTAATGTGCGGCTGAAAGGAAGATTCTTTTTTCTCCATTCCGCCGGCCAACACGACCTCGATGGACTTGCCTTCACCCGGATACACGTCGCCAACCGCCCACACCCAGCGCCCGCCACTCTCCCGCGGCCACGGATTAGCAGAGACG
>JACQQR010000097.1 GCA_016206875.1 Candidatus Omnitrophota bacterium | reverse complement strand
TGTCATTCACGCGAAAGCGGGAATCCAGCGAATTTGTTTTTCAGACAATGATAAAGTCACTGGATTCCCGCTTTCGCGGGAATGACAACATTAGAGAGAAAACCCATTTTTCAAAAATTCAGTACTAACATTTAACGCCGTACGCTATACACTGTACGAATATGAAGCTCACAATCTACGACACCACACTCCGAGACGGCACACAAGGCGAGGGGATGAGTTTGTCGCTGGACGATAAATTAAAGCTGGCCAAGCGGCTGGATGAGTTTGGCGTTCATTATATTGAAGGCGGGTGGCCGGGTTCCAATCCCAAGGATATGGACTTTTTCCGCGAGGTCAAGAAGCTGAAACTGGGACATGCGGTGGTTGCCGCTTTTGGCTCCACGCGCCGCGCCAACATCAAAGTAACGCAGGACGATAACTTAGCCAAGATTCTCGAGACGAAAACCAAAGCCGCTACGATTTTCGGTAAAACCTGGGATTTTCACGTGAGGGAAGTGCTGAAAACCACGTTGGAAGAAAATCTGAATATGATTTTTGAGTCGGTCGAGTACCTGAAGTCGAAGGGCCTCGAAGTGATCTATGATGCCGAGCATTTTTTCGACGGTTACAAGGCCAATCCCAAATACGCGCTGGACACTTTGCAGGCGGCCTCGAAAGCAGGCGCGGTCTACTTGGTGCTTTGCGATACCAACGGCGGCACACTACCTGCCGAAGTGTGCAGCATCATCTCAGGCATCCGCAAAAAAATCAAAACGCCGCTGGGCATTCATTGTCACAACGATTGTAATTTGGGCGTGGCCAATTCTGTTGCGGCTGTCGAGGCCGGCGCGCTGCAGGTGCAGGGCACAATCAACGGCTACGGCGAGCGCTGCGGCAATGCCAATCTGACCAGCGTGATTCCTGTGTTGGTGCTCAAGCTCGGCATTCCGGTTGTCTCCGCTAAAAAGTTGACGGAACTTACTGAGCTCAGCCGCTACGTCACCGAAGTATGCAATATGCCGCTTGAGCGCAATCAGCCGTTCGTCGGCAAGTCTGCTTTCGCCCACAAGGGCGGCGTGCATGTCAACGCCATGGTGAAAAACGCGCGCACCTATGAACACATCGATCCGAAACTGGTGGGCAATGCCACGCGTTTTTTGGTGTCGGAGCTTTCCGGTAAATCGAATGTATTGCTGAAAGCCAAAGAGCTGAAGTTGGATCTGAATAACGAAACGCCCGAGACACGGAAAATTCTAGAAAAAGTGCGCGAGCTCGAAAATCAGGGCTATCAGTTCGAAGCCGCCGAGGCATCTTTTGATTTGCTCATGCGCAGAATCATGGGTAAAGAGAAGAAATTCTTTGCGGTACAAGAATGCCGGATTCATGATGAACCTCTTGCGGACCGGGATGTGACAAGCCATCCCACAGTCAAAATTCAAACTCCGGATAAAAAAACTAGAACTACAGAAGCCCAGGGTAAGGGCCCTGTAGATGCTCTTTATAATGCACTAAGAGAAGTTCTTATTCAGTACTACTCAATCATTCAAGATATTCACCTAATAGATTATAAAGTCCGTGTGATCAACGAATCCGCCGGCACCGCTGCCAAAGTGCGTGTCTTCATCACCTTCCGGGATGAAAAAGACACCTGGACCACCGTGGGTGTCTCCGAAAACATCATCGAAGCCAGCTGGCAAGCCCTAGTAGAAGCCATCGAATACAAACTCCTGAAGGGGGAAAAGATATAATTCATTGAGTTTGTCATTCCCGCTTTCGCGGGAATGACAGGCAATCAGGTCATTTTGCAAAGATTTAATTCTAAAAAGTCACTGGATTCCCGCTTTCGCGGGAATGACAGGTAGGTATGAAAATCGAACTCGACAAAACTTACAATCCCCGCGAAGTGGAGACGAAGTGGTATGAGATTTGGGAGCGCTCCGGATATTTCCAACCCAAAATAGATCCCCGAAAAAAGCCTTATGTGGTGGTGATTCCTCCGCCGAATGTGACGGGCATTTTGCACATGGGGCATGCGCTCAACAACACGATTCAGGATATTTTGGTCCGCTGGCACCGCATGATGGGCGAGCCTACGCTTTGGGTGCCGGGCACTGACCACGCCGGTATCGCCACGCAAAATGTGGTGGAGAAGCGCCTGGCCAAAGAAGGAAAAACCCGCCACGATTTTTCTCGCGAAGAATTCTTGAAACAAGTTTGGAAGTGGAAAGAAGAGCATGGTTCAACGATTGTGCGCCAGCTGCGTCGGCTGGGCTCCTCTTGCGATTGGTCGCGCGAGCGATTCACCATGGATGAGGGGCTGTCGCGCGCGGTGCGCGAGGCGTTCGTCACGCTCTACGAAAAAGGGCTGATTTATCAAGGCCATTACATCATCAATTGGTGCCCGCGCTGCCACACGGCGCTTTCGGACGAAGAAGCGCCGCATAAAGAAATGGAGGGCATGCTTTATTACATTCAATATCCGGTGAAGGGGAGAGCCGGCGAACATGTCACCATCGCTACGACGCGGCCGGAGACGATGCTGGGGGACACGGCAGTTGCCGTGAATCCAAAAGACGAGCGCTATCATCATCTAGCAAAAGAAAAATTGATATTGCCGCTCGTGGGCCGCGAGCTGGCCGTGATTCAGGATGAATTCGTGGATCCGGATTTTGGCTCCGGGCTTGTCAAGGTGACTCCCGCACATGATCCCAACGATTTTGAAATGGGCAAGCGCCACAATTTGGAATTTATTAATGTGATGCATCCCGACGGGCGGATGAACGAAAAGGGCGGCAAGTATGCGGGCATGGATCGGTTCAATGCCCGCAAGCAAATCGTCGAGGATTTAGAAGCCGAAGGCCTGCTCGTCAAAAAAGTAAGTCACCTTCATGCCGTGGGGCATTGCTACCGCTGTCACACGGTGATCGAGCCCTATTTTTCCAAACAATGGTTTGTGAAAATGCGCCCGCTGGCCGATAAGGCTGCCTCTATTGTGCGCGAAGGCAAAGTGAATTTTGTGCCGGACCGCTGGACCAAGGTGTATTTAAACTGGATGGACGGCATACGTGACTGGTGCATCTCGCGCCAAATTTGGTGGGGACACCGCATTCCGGTGTGGTATTGCGAGGGCAATGCCCCTCTCCCTCCGGGAGGGAGAGGGATTAAGGGTGAGGGTGGGAATTGCCCACCCATCGTCTCGCGCGAAACTCCTGCTGCATGCCCTTCCTGCGGCTCAACAAATCTTCGCCAAGACGAAGACGTGCTCGACACGTGGTTCTCCTCATGGCTCTGGCCGTTTTCCACGCTCGGCTGGCCCCAGAAAACGAAAGATCTCTCGTATTTTTATCCCACCACGGATTTGGTGACGGCGTCTGAAATCATTTTCTTCTGGGTGGCGCGCATGATTATGGCGGGCTCGGAGTTCATGAAAGAGCCGCCGTTTAGCACGGTGAATATTCACGGCACCATTCGCACCGAAACCGGCGCGAAAATGTCGAAGTCGCTCGGCAATATCATCGATCCGCTGGATGTGATTGAGCATGTGGGTGCCGACGCGCTTCGCTTCAGTTTGATGATGATTACCGGCGCGGGGCAGGACGCATTTCTTTCGAGCGAAAAATTTGAAATCGGCCGCAACTTTGCCAACAAGATTTGGAATGCCTGCCGGTTTGCTTTTCTGAATTTAAAAAAAGAATCCTTCGAAAGTTTTGATTTGTCGGATGCAGAAATCGCAAAATTGGGCTGGGTCGACCAGTGGATTGTGGCGGCTCTCAACCAAAGTATTGAAGAAGTCAACCGCGCGTTGGAGTCGTACCGCTTCAACGATGCCTGCTCGGTGCTGTACCACTTTTTCTGGCATGATTTCTGCGATTGGTATATTGAACTGACCAAGTCGTCAGTCGTCAGTCGTCAGTCGTCAGAAAAAGTATTACTGCACGTGCTGGAAAAAAGTTTGCGTTTACTCCATCCGCTGATGCCGTTTCAAACCGAAGAGTTGTGGCAAAAAATTAAGCCCATATCCAAAAAGCCGCTGGGTGAGACCATCATGACTGCCCCGTGGCCCAAAGCGGATCCCGTCAAAGGGCAAGAGGCCCCGCTTCGAAAGGCCCGTCTGTTAAAGGAGATCGTTTCGCTTCTTCGAAATTTTCGTGCCGAACACGAAATCGATCCCAAAAAGGGGATTCATGTTGTGATCGAATCGGAGATGGGAACGGTGCGTGAACTGGGTGAGGAAATCAAACTCTTGGTACAAGCCGATGCCGTGCTTTTCCAGTCATCTCCCAAAGGATATTTGAAAGCAGGGCTGGTGAGCGGCGCCATTGTTTATATTAATGCCAAGCAAGATATCGATATCACCAAACGCAAAAAAACCATTGCCGGCAATATCACCAAACTCGAATCCTACATCCGCACCCTTGAATCCAAACTAGCCAATGCCGACTTCAAAACCCGCGCCCCCGAAGCCGTCTACCAAGCCGAAACCGACAAACTGCAAGATTCCAAAAAAAAACTTACCCACTTCCAGCAAGAACAAAAAGCCTTGGCAGAATTAGGATGATTGTTAATAGGTAACCGTTTAGAAGATGGGAATAAAATGAAACAGCGCTTGGCAAAATATTTGGCGCATGCGGGTGTGGCGAGCCGGCGGCGAGCGGAGGAGTGGATTCGGCTGGGTAGTATTTCCGTCAACGGGCATATTGTGACCAACGTAGTGACGCTTGTGGATCCGATGGCGGACAAGATTGAAGTGGAAGGCAAGCGTGTTCGGCCTGAGCGGCTCACCTATGCCGCTTTCAATAAGCCGCGCGGGGTCATGACTACGCTGGCTGATCCGCATTCACGCAACACACTTTCTCAGTGGCTGCCGCCAAAACTCGGGCGCGTTTATCCTGTCGGCCGTCTCGATAAAGATTCTACGGGTTTATTGCTTTTGACCAATGACGGCGAGCTGGCCAACCGGCTCATTCATCCGCGCTACAAAGTGCCCAAAATGTACCGGGTGGAAATTAAAGGGGCATTCCGGCCTGAGGATGAGGGGAAATTGGAGCGCGGAATTGTTCTTGAAGAGGGCCGGACCCTTCCGTGCAGAATGAAAATTCTTTCCGTAGGAAATCAGCGTTCTGAACTGGAGTTTGAATTGATGGAAGGCAAAAAGCGCCAAATTCGCCGGATGCTGGAGGCAATCGGCTATGAAGTAAAATTCCTACACCGGATTTCTATCGGTCCCATTGAGATCGGAAACTTGCAAGAAGGCAAGTGGCGGCTGCTCAGCCCAGGCGAAATTCATGAGTTAAAAAAAATCACAGGATTAGCTGTTTCCGTAACGATTAGAGAAAAAAATGGGTAAGAAAAAAGCATTGTCATTCCCGCGAAAGCGGGAATCCAGTGACTTAGATGTTTCGAAAAAACAAAGACACTGGATTCCCGCTTTCGCGGGAATGACAGAAACGGGAATGACAGCAAAAAATATCCGCCAAGCGCTTCGCGAAGATATAGGTACTGGTGACATCACGACGCGTCTGATTGTGCCCAAAGATTGGGACATGAAGGCCCAATTGGTAGTCCGCGAGGCTTGCGTTCTGGCAGGCCTTTTTTTGCTCCCTAAAATATTCAAAATTTTGGATTCAACAGTGCGTGTGAAACTTCTCAAAAAAGACGCTTCCGCAGCGGAAGCCGGAGAGCGCGTCGCCGTGATTTCCGGCCCTGCCCGCTCTATCCTAGCCGGCGAGCGGGTGGCGGTTAATTATCTGGCCCACTTGTCAGGCATTGCCACCCTCACTCATGAATTTGTAAAACGCGTCCGGCCTTATCCTGTAGAAATTTTGGCCACTCGTAAAACTACGCCCGGCCTTCGCGTATTCGAGAAATATGCCGTGGAGTGCGGCGGCGGTCACGCACACCGGCAAGGCCTGTACGATCAATACATGCTGAAGGACAATCACAAAGAAGCGATGAGGCTTATGGGCCACCGGCTCGACCGCCAAGCGGCTCGCCGCATGCGCCAAAAACGCGATAAGAGCCGGCCTTTTATTGTGGAAGTGGATGCAATCCGGGAAATCCCCTGGGCGCTTTCTTTCCGCCCCAGCGTTATATTGCTCGATAATTTTTCGCTGCCTGATATACGGAAAGCCGTGGTATGGGTGAACCGATTGTGCAAAGCAGATTCCGTCACCCGTCCGCTTGTAGAAGCGTCCGGTGGCGTGAAGCTCAAGAGGGTGCGAGAAATCGCACAAACAGGCGTCGACCGCATTTCTGTAGGGGCCATCACGCACTCGGCCCCCACGATTGATTTTAGTTTGGAGGTGACTTAATTCGTATGGCGTACAGCGTACGGCGTACAGCGTAACTACTTGAATACGCTGCACGCCGTACGCTGTACGCCATACGCCGTACGCTATGTTCCAACTTATCTCTCCGTTTAGCCCCCAGGGCGATCAGCCCCAGGCCATCGAAAAGTTGGTGGCCGGCCTTCGCGAAAATAAAAAAGAACAAGTGCTGCTTGGCGTCACCGGTTCGGGGAAAACATTCACCATGGCCAATATCATTCAGCAAATAGGCCGGCCTACTTTAGTCATTTCTCACAACAAAACACTTGCGGCCCAACTCTATTCTGAACTCTAGGAATATTTCCCGCATAACGCCGTGGAATATTTTGTTTCTTATTACGAT
>JACQQR010000096.1 GCA_016206875.1 Candidatus Omnitrophota bacterium | reverse complement strand
TCATATCGCGCGGCTTTATCCCGACGCGGATATATTCACGCTCTTTTATCGAAAGGAAAATCTTTCTCCGGAAATTTCCAGGCACAAAATTTATGCGTCCCCGCTGCAATATATACCGGGCATTGAAAAAGCGTACCGGTATTTTTTACCCCTGTTCCCGTTTTTAATCGAGCGGTTTGCGCTTGGCGCTTATGACCTGGTGATATCAAGCAGTCATTGTGCGGCCAAGGGAGTAAAAACCGGAAAAAATTCATTACACGTATGCTATTGCCATACGCCCATGCGGTACGCCTGGCTTTTCCCGGAAGAGTACCTTGAGGGTAAATTTTATGCCCCGTTGGCGCGTTGGGTTTTGGGCTTGCTGAGAAATTGGGATAAAAACTCTTCAAGAGGCGTTCATTTTTTTGCCGCAAACTCCAAAGAAGTGCAATCCAGGATTGAGCGTTTTTATAATAGACGCTCGGAGGTAATTTATCCTCCTCTGGATTTGATTTCTGCCGGGGATGCTTTTGAAAGCGGCAGCTATTTTTTAATTGTTTCCGCTCTGGTGCGCTACAAACGAATTGATGTGGCTATAAAAGCGTTCAATGATTTGGGTGTTCCGCTAAAAATTATCGGCACCGGAGAGTGTGCCGGTGAATTAATGCGTATGGCAAAGAAAAATATTGATTTTTTGGGATGGGTTCCTTCCGGTGAGCTGGCCCATTATTATCAGCAAGCGCGGGCGTTGATTTTTCCGGGTTTGGAAGACTTTGGCATCACACCGCTCGAGGCTCAGGCATCGGGGAAGCCCGTCATTGCTTTTGGAAAGGGCGGCGTGGCGGAAACCGTGATTCCTGTGGGAAATCGGGAAGGAATTCCGCCGACAGGGATTTTTTTCGGGGAGCAAACGCCTGAAAGTCTCAAAAAAGCGGTGCGGCAATTTGAAACGGCACATTTCGATGCCGGATATATCCGGCGTCATGCGCTTGGATTTCGCGGAGAATCTTTTGACATGCGCTTCAGCGCATGGGTCAATGAAAAACTAGAGGTTTTTAACCAGAGGCAGAATGAAGAAATTCTGCTAAAATCCCGGGCTTTATGACTCCTGTGACTGATTCTCCTGCTACCCAACGCGCTTCCACCCATGCCGGCAAAAACAAAAAGCATTACGGTCTTTTGATCTGGCTTTGGATTTCGGATATTTGCTTGATCATTACGGCCCACATTGCGGCTTACGGCATTCGTTTTATGCCCGGCATGCCTGTGTTTTACGGCGTGCCGCCCTTTTCTCAATATGTGACCATTCTTCCTTTTACTGCCCTGGTTTATTACTTTTGCGTGCGGTTTTACGGTTTGTACCGTCCCACACGCCTGATCTCCGGGCTTGAAGAATTTTTCCTAGTCACCAAAGCCGTGGCGCTGGGCGCCCTGATTTTAATGGCCAGCTCCTTTGTGTACCGGGAATACACATATTCACGCATTATGCTGATTCTTTCTGCTCTATTATTAATCCTGTTTCTATGTTTAAACCGCACACTTTTTCGTTATCTGGTTTCCAAATTGGCAAAAAGATACGGCTTTCAAAGAAATATTTTATTGGCGGGCCATGGCCCCGCAATCCGGCATTTGATCCGGGGTATGTCGGGCTATCAGAAAGGTACTTTTGCCATCGTGGGTCTTCTTTCCCATGACCCCGCGCAGGTGGGAACGCACGTGAGCGAGGTGGCAGTGATTGGCACCCTGAATGATTTCGAAAGGATTCTGAGCGAGCGCGATGTCGATGAAGTCATTTTGGGAGAACTGAACGTGCCCCGCCAGAGAATTCTTCAAATGATTATGAAATGTGAAGAGAAAATGGCCAGTTTCAAAATGATTTCTGATTTATTGGGTTCTATGACCAGCCGGTTGGACGTGGAGCACATCAATGGAGTTCCTCTCTTGGGCATCCGGGAAACCCCGCTGAATTATCCGGTCAATAGAGGTATCAAGCGTTGTATGGATATCGTTGTTTCGTTTTTGTCTCTTGTGGTTTTGGGGCCCTTGATGCTCTTGACGGCTCTGGTGGTAAAACTGAGCGACGGGGGATCAGTTCTTTATGCGCAATCGCGGGTAGGGGAAGACGGAAAAATATTCAACATTTATAAATTTCGTTCGATGAAGGTAGACGCGGAATCCCGCTCGGGTCCTCAGTTTGCCGAAGACGAAGATCCGCGGCGTACCCCGCTGGGCGGATTCTTGAGAAAAACCAATATCGATGAGCTGCCGCAATTATGGAATGTGCTGTGCGGGGACATGAGCTTAGTGGGCCCACGGCCCGAGCGGCCGGTTTTCGTGGATCAGCTTAAAACCGATATTCCTCGATATATGTCCCGCCACCGTGTGCGTAGCGGCATCACCGGCTGGGCGCAAGTCAACGGCCTGCGCGGCGGACCTCCGAGCGAAGAGCGCATTCAGTACGATTTATATTACATTGAGAATTGGTCCTTGTGGCTGGATATAAAAATCCTTATCATGACAGCCTTCGCGTATAAAGGCGCAAAGTGACAACAAACCAGCCATGACAAAGCAAGGGAGTGTTTATGCAGAAGTGGCATCAGGTAGTCTCAAAAATCACTGAGTGGGGCTTGCTGGCGCTTTTTGTGTTTTTAACTTTCTCCATAGCTCTTTCGGAAATCTCCATTGTCATTGTGTTAATTGCTTGGCTCGTGAAGAAAGCCATTGATAGAGATTTCTCGTTCCTCAAAGATTCTGTTTATCTGGTATTGACCGCTTTCATTGCCTTCGTGGCGCTTTCCGTCGCCAATTCCGAGCATTTTGAAACCAGCTTTCGCGGCATGATTAAAGCGGTAAAGGGGATTGCCATATTTTTTGTTTTGATAGACACCTTTAAAACGCGCGAGCAAGTCAACCGGTTAGTGAAAATTCTTATCGTTCTCTTCGCCGTAGTCCTTTTTGACGGATTGTGGCAATACCTGATGGGCAAGGATTTGATTCGAGGAAAGGATGCCGGATTTTTCAACGAAGATTTTCGACGGAGAATCACGGCCGGTTTCAGTTACTATAGCCAGCTGGGAACATTTCTTATTTTGTTGAATAGTTTTTTTGCCGGCCTTTTGTTTGGGAAGGCATCCCTTTTAAAAAGAGAAAAACTGCTCCTGGCCTTATTGATTGTTTTCGGTTCCGCGGGACTTTTTTTTACAGCCTCTCGTGCTTCGTGGATGGCCTTTGCCGCTGCCCTCTTCTTCCTGGGTGTCATGCGAAGGAGCAAGCTGCTTCTGGGCGGTTTAGTCATTGTTGGGGCCCTTGCCTGGGTAGCTCTTCCGGATTACATGCTGATTCATTTTGATGCCGAGCGCAAAGAGCAGTCGGTGAGCGAGCGCGTTATGCTTTGGCAACGGGCCATAGATGTCATCAAAGCGCATCCGTTTTTGGGTTGTGGCATTAATACGTATAATTTGTCCCACTCAAAATATGACACGGTCAAGGACTCCCGGGTCAAAGGATATTATGCCCATAACGGATACCTTCAATTGGGCGCGGAAATCGGGATTTTCGGCATCGCGTTTTTCATTTTATTTTTGCTGCTTTATTTCATCAGGACACTTCATAAAGCCCGCGATATTCCTATCCCCGTTTATAAAGACGCCGCACTGGGAATTCTTTCCGGCTGTTTTGGCTTTCTTGTTTTGGTTTTTGTTGACACCGTGCTTCAATCGTTTCAAACCAACACGCTCTTTTGGATGTTTATGGCGCTTGCAACTGTGATGGTGCAAGCGAGTTTTGACCCGGCAGGGGAGAGCGCAAAAAAAGGATTTCTTTCATAAGTATGGAAAAAGCCCCGGTTTCTATTTGCATTATTGCTAAAAATGAAGAGAGGCGCCTTCCCGACTGCTTGGCCAGCGTGCGCTGGGCCGATGAGGTGGTGGTGCTCGACGATGACAGCGTGGATAAAACCATTGAAGTGGCCAAGAATTTTGGCGCAAAAGTGCTCTCCCGAAAAATGGATATCGAAGGAAGGCAAAGAAATTTCGCTTATGCCGGAGCCCGCAATGCCTGGGTGCTGAGCCTGGATGCGGATGAGCGGGTCACCCCCGAGCTTGCCGAACAAATCAAAAAAGCGGTTCAATCTCCCAACGGTTATGCCGCATTTTCTATTCCCATTCGCACCTTTATCGGCTCCAGATGGATATCGGGAGCCGGATATTACCCGGCGCCTAAAGTGCGCCTGTTTTTAAAGGACAAATTCCGCTACGAAGAGGCCGGGGTTCATCCCAGAATGCTCCTGGACGGAAAATGCGGTTCGCTTCAAGGGGACATCCTTCACTATTCCTGCCGGAATTTTGGAGAGTTCTTGGGAAAGTTAAACCGTGAGACCGCTTTAGAAGCCGAAAAATGGATTGAAGACGGCCGGAAAGTCAGCCTAGCCGGCATTCTGCGAAAAACGGTGGACCGTTTTTTAAAGAATTATTTTTTAAAGGGAGGATGGAAAGACGGCTTTCAGGGGTTTCTGATGTCCTATTTTCATTCGCTGTATCAGCTGATGAGCTATGCGAAATATTGGGAAATGAAACAAAAATAGCTTTGGGCGTTTAACATTCTGTTCAGTAAGTTTATACAT
>JACQQR010000095.1 GCA_016206875.1 Candidatus Omnitrophota bacterium | reverse complement strand
CGCCTCCTTGAGAGATGAGCGTCGGTATAATCTAGCTGAACCCTAACATATTATCGGCCGAAAGCAAATAATTTATCATCATTTTTTTCTGTCGAGAAAGCGGAAGAGAAGATTTTGTGCGCGGGACATTTGAGTTTTGGGCACGGCAAAGCCTATGCCGGGCAAATTTTTTCCTTCAATATTTTTTTTGCCTTGCTCAAAGGTAATGGATTGAATTTCCAGTTCTTCAAAATGGGCCCTCAGTTGGTCGGCCTCCTCTTTAGAAGCAGTCTCATAAATTTGTATCCAGGATTCGCGGAGCATCTCCTTGGTAAAAGGTTTGATAGTGATTTTCTTAGGCATTCCTCCCCCATACAAATATTGGCGGCGTGTCCATGCCACAAGGTAGACAATCAAGCCTACGATCATCAAAATCGGAATCCAGCGAAGCATCATTCAACCCCCTTTTTGTCATCCTGCGTTTCGCTCAGAATGACAGTTACGTTTTTTGTTGTTTCAATTTCGCCGCCACAAACGTAATGGCCACTAACTCCACGAGAAGCATAGACGGCGGATCGGCAAACATTTTGCCATGGCAAAATAACCAGTCAATCAAGGCAAATGGAGCCCATACAAAAAGATGCCCCAAAATAACGATGTACGCAACTTGAAAAAATTTCATACGCGCAAATTCCGGATCCGGTTCATTACATCTTCAATCACCCGGTTTGGCGTGGAAGCGCCGGCCGTAAGCCCAATTACCGCCGGGCCTTCCGGAAGCCATTCTTGATGGGCCACCCGTTCATGACGGCCCACGGGTTGATGGCGGATTTGGCGCACAGAAATAATATCGCCCGCGTCTTCAATATGATAGGAGGGTTTGAAATGTGACGAAATTTCGGCCAAATGCTCGGTGTTCGACGAATTAAAACCTCCGATGACCAGAATCAAATCGGCATTTGATTGAGCCAGCTTAAGCGCCGCGTCTTGCCTGTCTTGCGTGGCGCTGCAAATGGTGTCGAATGAGCGAAAGTGCGCCTCCAGCGCTTCGTCCCCGTGCTTGGCCCTCAGTGCGTCACGAATCATGCCGGCGATTTCCAGCGACTCGGAGCTGAGCATGGTGGTTTGGTTGGCGCAGCCAATCCTCTCTAAATGGGTATCCGGCGAAAATCTTTCGGACAAGGCTCCGCGAAATTCCTCTAAAAATTTGTTTTTATCTCCGCCTGAGGTGATATAGCGGCACACGATCCCAGCCTGCTCCTTATCGCGCACAATGATAAATACGCCGCCGGGGAACTGAGTCACCTGCGAGCTTGTGGCGATGGTTTCTTCATGTTTGAATTTTCCGTGAATGAGCGATGTAAATCCATCGCGCGCATATTTTTCCACGCGCTTCCAAACATGCACCACCGAGCCGCAAGTGGTGTCTACCAGAGTGCACCCGCGCGCTTTCAGTTTTTCCAAGCCCGAAAGGGATGAGCCGAAGGCCGGAATGAGCACCACGTCTTCCGGCATCACCTCTTCGATTGTTTTCCCCTCCGCATACTTGCCATTCAGAAATTCAATGCCGAGTGCGCGCAGCCGTAAATTGACACGCGGATTATGAATGATTTCATCAGTGATAAAAATGCGCTTTCCCGGAAATTTGCGCAGCGTCTCATAAGCAAAATCTACGGCTTTATCCACGCCATAACAAAAACCAAACTCTTCGGCCAAACGAAACTCTAAGTCGCCGAGTGTAAGACGGTTTCCTCCGGCCTTCATGCGCTCCACCAGCGGGCTTTTGTAATCGCGCTCGAGCTCTTCTGAGATTAGGTTTTTGAGTCCAAAACTAGTTCGGATAATCGACATAACATTTCGCCTATATAGATCGTAAATCTTCCAGAAGCGCGCCGGCAATAGCATACTGGCGCTTTTCCAAATTCAGTTTTTCGTCTTCTTTTTCGCGCCGGTCGGCCCCCGTGCCGTCGTAACTTTCCCGAAGCATCTCGTTAAAAAACATTTTCGCTCCTTTATCCAGCCTGCGGATTTCAGTTTCGTGCGATTCAATTACCTCGGCCATAAGACGCACCAGACCGGCCATGTTTTTGGGGCGATTGGCTGCCAAAAATGTGGTGAGATAAATCAATTTTTCTATGCGAAAACGCTTATGGGAAAGGGCATATAAAATAGGCACGGCCAGCTCTTTCCACGGCCCGGCCTGCCACACTTCATCGCGAAATATGGCTTTCACCCTGTCCGCTTCCTCTTCCACAATGAGTTCGCCGATTACTTTTTTGAGCGTTCCGGCTAAAGGAGAGTCGAGCCGCAAATTGCGCACATAGCGGCCGATCACGTCTTCAAAAAGAGGGACATGAATTTTTAAGTTGCTTTCGGCAACGCCCAGATCGACTTCAAGACGTTTTGCGGCCAGCGCGTCGATTAATTTTTGAATATCGCCCGGCATGGGCGTCCACGAGTCCAAAAAGGATGAAAAATAAGCGCGGTCGTTTACATCCGGTGTAAAGTTATAGGACAAAATCATGAATAAATCCAAATGATCGCCGAGCCGGGCCTTCTCTTCCACCAACGCCTTAAACTCGCCAAAATCGGCGGCGGAATAATGACGGCTGATGCCCAGGAGCTGATTGGACGTGACGATACGTTCGCGCGTAAGCTCTTCTTCCAGCTTTTGAAGGATTTGGGGTGGCAGCGATTCTGTCATAATATCAGATTGTCATTCCAGCTTCCGGACGAGAATGACGGGAAAGCAGAATGCCTGTGCTTCGAATTTCGTACTTCGTATTTCAAGTTTCTTTTGTATAATACACCGCCGATTCGTAAAAAGAAAGTTCTATACAGACAAAGGAGACAATATGCTACTCGAAGGCAAAAACGCTCTGATTTTCGGTGTGGCCAACAAACGCAGTATTGCCTGGTCCATTGCCCAAGCCCTTTCGCGCGAAGGAGCCCGCCTGGCTCTTACTTATCAGGGCGAACGCCTGGAAGAAGGTGTAAAAGAACTGGCCGCCACCGTGCCCGGCACCGTCACTCTTCCCTGTGATGTCACGCGTGATGAGCAAATCGCATCCGCTTTCTGTGAGCTTAAAAAATCCTTCAACCATTTAGACACTCTTGTTCATTGCGTCGCGTTTGCCAAAAAAGAAGATTTGGAAACTAATTTTGTCAGCACCTCCCGCGATGGTTATCACCTAGCCCAAGACATCAGCTCATACTCACTGACCGCCCTAGCCCGCGCAGCTGAGCCGATGATGACGCAAGGCGGAAGCATCATTGCCCTCACTTATCTGGGTAGTGAAAAAGTGGTGCCGAAATATAATGTGATGGGCGTAGCCAAAGCCGCGCTCGAGGCCAGCATTCGCTACTTGGCATACGATCTGGGCCCCAAAAATATTCGCGTCAACGGAATTTCCGCAGGCCCTATCAATACCTTGGCCGCGCGCGGCATTTCGGGATTCACAAAAATGTTGGAAATAGTGCGCGAAAAATCTCCGCTCAAAAGAAATACGGAAGTCTCCGAAGTAGGCGATACCGCCATGTTCCTCGCCTCCCATCTTTCCCGAGGCATCACCGGAAACATTCTCTACGTGGATTCTGGGTATTCGATTATGGGGATGTAGTTGATAGGAGATAGGAGATAGGAGATAGG
>JACQQR010000094.1 GCA_016206875.1 Candidatus Omnitrophota bacterium | reverse complement strand
GCATGACGATGAGTGATCAGAAAAAAATCAGAAATATTGCGATTATTGCCCACGTGGACCACGGGAAAAC
This sequence comes from Candidatus Omnitrophota bacterium, assembly GCA_016206875.1. Classification (GTDB taxonomy): domain Bacteria; phylum Omnitrophota; class Omnitrophia; order Omnitrophales; family JACROU01; genus JACQQR01. The sequence continues at coordinate 15,916 of JACQQR010000094.1, read as the reverse complement.
CACATTGGTTGATGCCATTTTGCGCCAAACCCATGTTCAGCGAAATATCGCCGAGCTTGGCGAGCGGATTATGGACTCGATGGATTTGGAGCGCGAACGCGGCATTACCATTCGCGCAAAAAACGCCAGCGTATTCTATAACGACACCAAAATTAACATTGTGGATACGCCCGGCCACGCCGATTTTGGCGGCGAGGTAGAGCGAACGCTTCGCATGGTGGAAGGAGTGCTTTTGGTGGTGGATGCCAAAGACGGTCCTATGCCGCAAACGCGGTTTGTGCTGCGCAAGGCCCTTGAGCTGGGCCATAAAGTGATTGTCGTCATCAATAAAATCGACAGGCCCGATTCGCAAATTGAAGATGTGGTCAACCGCACCTTCGATTTGTTTGTGGAGCTGCATGCCACCGATGGGCAATTGGACTTTCCTATTGTCTATGCCTCGGCGCTCCAAGGCACGGCTACGCTGGATATGCACAAACCTTCGGATAATATTCAGCCGCTTCTCGATACGATTCTGGCAAAAATTCCGGCGCCCAAAGTCAATGCCGACGGCCCGCTTCAAATTTTGGTGCTGGCGCTTTTAGCAGATAATTACAAGGGCCGTATGGGCATCGGCAAAGTTACTGCAGGGACTCTTTCCAAGGCAGGCGCTTGCGCCTTAATCAAACGGGACGGCACAAAGATAGAATCCAAAGTAACCGCTATTCTGGAATATCAGGGACTGGAGAGGGTGGAAGTGGACGAGGCTTTCGCGGGCGAAATTGTGGCCGTGGCCGGCTTTCCCGATGTGGGGATTGGAGACACCATTACCGATATAGGAAATCCAAAAGCGCTGGAACCGCCGCAAATCGACGAGCCCACGGTGCAAATGACTTTTGCCACCAATACCAGCCCGTTTGTTGGACGCGAGGGAAAATTTGTGACTAGCCGTGTGCTGCGTGACCGTCTCTTTAAAGAATTAGAAACCAATGTTTCGCTGCGCGTTCGGGAGACGGAAAGCCCCGACACCTTTTTCGTGGCCGGCCGCGGAGAGCTTCACCTGGCCATTTTAATTGAGCAGATGCGCCGTGAAGGTTTTGAACTTCAAGTATCAAAACCCGAAGTTATTTTTCATGAAAAAGACGGCATAAAAACCGAGCCATTCGAATTTTTAGTGATTGATGTGCCTGCCGAATATCAAGGCGCGGTGATTGAAGAAGTGGGCCGGCGTAAGGGCCGGCTGAAACACATGATACAGGCCCCAACCGGTGAGCTGCATTTAGAGTATCAAATCTCAACGCGCGGTGTGATCGGCCTAAAAGGCGCGCTCATGACCAAAACCCGCGGCATGGCCGTCATGCATCACGTTTTCGATGAGTATCAGCCCGTGGAAGATCAGGCATTTGTCAACGAGTCACACGGATCGCTGATTTCCTCGGAGCCCGGTGTTTCCAACGCGTATGGGCTCAATAACGCGCAGGAGCGCGGTGAATTATTTATCGGCCCCGGCGTAGAAGTATATCAAGGCATGATCATTGGCGAAAATTCACGGCCTGAGAATCTGGAGTTAAGCCCGTGCAAAACAAAAAAGTTAAGTAATATGCGTTCCACCGGTTCCGATGAAGCGATTATGCTTGCGCCTCCGCGTGAGCTTACCTTGGAGCTGGCGATTGAATACATTGGTCCGGACGAGCTGGTGGAGACCACGCCGAAAAGCATTCGGCTGCGCAAGAAAATTTTGGATCCTGTCCAGCGCAAGCGCCAGCAGAGAAAATAGAAAGTGACTGTCACTTTAGTGACTGTCACTTTTTGTCTTGCCGGGGCATAGTGACAGTCACCAGAGGTGACAGTCACTATGCCCTCACTATTCCCTCTCCTAAAATTGCCGATAATCGGGAGCATATGGATGCCCGATACCGTCGTATGCTCAAGTGCATGATCGAAAATAAAAAATCGCGTCCAGCCGGCGCCGAATGCTGGTTTTTGTATATTTTAGAATGCAATGACGGCTCGTTTTACACGGGCATCACCAATAATCTCACTCGCCGTGTTACCCTGCATCAAAACGGAAAGGCCTCACGATTTACCCGTACCCGTCGCCCGGTGAAACTCCTGTACCAGGAACATTGTTTGGGAAGGCGGGAAGCGCTTGTGCGCGAATGTGCCGTCAAAAGCCTAAGCCGCAAAAAGAAAGAAGCACTCATAGCGCATGCCTAAAAAGCCGCTTCCTATTCTTTATTTGGCCTCCGCCTCTTTGCGCCGCCGGGAAATTTTGCAAGAGATGAACATTCCGTTTCGCTCGGCGCCTTCCGCATATCATGAAAGACGAATCCCGGGCATGCCGGCCCGCCAATTAGTGATGTGGCATGCCGCTAGCAAAGCGCTGCATGCCCGGCTTCCCAGAAACGCAAGGTTTGTGCTGGGAGCCGATACCGTTGCTTTATTCGGGAAGAAGATTTTAGGAAAGCCCCGAAATATCAAAGAGGCGTTTCGCATGTTGCGCATGCTTTCCAGCCGCCCTCATTTTGTGCTGACAGGCATTGCTATCCTGGACTGTAAACGCACTCTGCTTCTTACCCGGTGCGCCGTAACAAAAATTTGGATGAAGCCCCTTTCCGTGAAAGAAATTCGCGATTATTTTAAGCAAGTGAATCCTTTGGATAAGGCGGGCGCATTTGGCATTCAAGAAGGCCCTGAAATTATCAAAAAAATAAAAGGTTCTTATTCCAATGTGATGGGGCTTCCCAAAGAATTGATGCAAGCAATGATGAAAGAACTGCGTTATGGTGTATGACCTTTTAGTCATTGGGGGCGGAATTAACGGCTCATCCATCGCGCATTTTGCCGCGCGCGCGGGTTTTAAGGTATGCATGGTGGAGAAAAATGATTTTGCAAGCGGCACTTCTTCCAAGTCCTCCAAGCTGATGCACGGCGGCATTCGTTATCTGGAGCAATTTCAATTTCATTTAATCCGCGAGGCGCTCAGGGAGCGCTGGATTCATCTCCAGCAAGTCCCGCAGCGTGTGCAACCATTAGCGTTCATTATTCCCGTATATGAAGGCGACAGGCGGACGCTTTGGATGATGAAGCTGGGCGTCCTCCTTTATGACTGGCTGGCCGGAAAATATAAAGTAGGGAAGCATGAATTCTTAAGCCGCCAGGCAGTGCTCGAACGCTTGCCCGGCCTGCGGCCGGAGGGGCTCAAGGGCGGCGTGCTCTATTATGACGCCCAAATGGATGACCGCGCCTTGGTGTTGGACCATGTACATGCCGCGCGCGATTGTGGCGCCGCGGTATTGGATCATACGGAAGTGACGGCCTTCATAAAAGAAAATGGACGGGTTACGGGAGCCGCCGTGCGCCGCCCATCCGGAGAAACTTTTGAAATTCATGCGCGAAAAATAATTGCTGCTGTAGGCCCTTGGTCGAACCAGCTGGTTCATATAGACGATACTTCATCTTCGGATGTAGTGCGTCTGACTAAAGGCGTGCATCTCATTTATCCGGCGCGTTTGGCGAAAGAGGCTTTGCTCGTTGCCGCGCGGCATGACAGGCGCATTTTCTTCATCATTCCGTGGCGGGAGAGCGAAACATTAATTGGAACCACGGACACGGATTTTCGAGAAAATCCGGATCAAGTGAGCGTGGAAGAAAAAGATATTTCTTATCTATTGGAAGAAACTCGGCGAATATTTCCGGGCATTCGTCTGGAAGAGCGCTCGCACATAGCCACGTTTGCCGGCCTTAGGCCTTTGCTGCGTCACGAGGGCGCGCCTTCCCGGGTTTCTCGAGAGCATTCAATTTTGGAGACGGCATCCGGCCTAATCCTGGTGATTGGCGGAAAATACACGACCTATCGTGTGATGGCGCGCGACGCGCTTCGCCATGCGTTTGGCATAAAGCATCTTCCCGATGAAATCTTTTCCAAAAACCAAAGGAGCTGAACATCATTCCATGTGGGACATCATTGTGGTGGGCGCCGGTGCCGCGGGACTCATGACGGCGATTTGCGCGGCCCGTGAAGGCGCGCGCGTGCTCATGCTGGATGGCGCGGCTCGCGTGGGCGCAAAAATTTTGATGTCGGGCGGCACGCGCTGCAATGTGACGAATCGCCGGGTCAGCGAAAAGGATTATGAGTCTGAGGCCAAGCGCAGTGTGCGCAATATTTTGCGCGCATTTTCTTCCGAGCGGGCGGTGGAATTTTTTAAAGAGCTGGGTGTGGAGCTTGTGTTGGAGCCGGGCGGGAAATATTTTCCCCGCACGCATTCAGCCCGCACTGTGCTTGAGGCCTTGCTCCGGGAAACCAAGCGGCTTGGGGTGGTGTTGGAGACTGACAGGAAAGCGACAGGAATTCAAAAACGGGGAGAGGTATTTTTTGTTTCCGGCGCTCATTTCAAATATGAGAGTAAAACCGTTGTCATCACTACGGGCGGCATGTCTCATCCTTCTACGGGCAGTGACGGTTCGGGTTACAAAATCGCCGAAGCGCTTGGCCATCGCCTGGTGCCCATGTTTCCGGCCTTAACGCCTCTTTTGACCGAAGACAAAGATTTGAAGGCCCTAGCCGGAATTTCACTGGATGCAAGGCTTTCGCTGTGCCAGGATCGAAAAAAGAAAATTGCGTTCGAGGGAGGATTTTTGTTCACTCACTTTGGTTTTAGCGGCCCAACGGCGCTCAATATCAGCCGGCATTGGTTTTTGGCGCAGAAAGAAAACCGCGCTGCGGCGATCGAATTAAATTTTCTTCCTCAAGAAGACGAGGCCGCATTTTCAAAACACCTGGACACATTGGCCGCACAAGCCCCAATCCGGCTGGTGAAAAATTTTTTATTTGCGAAATTACCGGCGCGTCTTGCGGAACTTGTGCTGGAAAAATCCCAGATTTCTGAACGCAGGGCCGTGGCTCAGTTTAGCCGCTTAGAAAGAACCACGCTTGTGCGTAATCTCTTTCATTTTCCGCTGCCGGTTAGCGGTGTTTATGGCTATCAAAAAGCGGAAGTGACGGCCGGGGGTGTACCTTTGGAAGAAATTGACGATACAACTATGGAATCTCGCAGGCTCCGAGGCCTGTACTTTGCCGGAGAAATTCTGGATGCGGACGGGCGCATCGGCGGCTTCAACTTTCAATGGTCTTGGTCCACCGGATGCCTGGCAGGCCGGGCTGCTCGAGCTTTTTCCCTTGCCCTCGCGAAGAGTGGAGAGGGAAAAATTTTAAATTAAGGAGGAGGAAATCATGAAACTGTTGCGTTTATCTATTCTGTTCTTTTTCATTCAAAGTTTTTTTTGCATGCCGTTTGCGGGCGCGCAAACGCCTGACCAATGGCCGGAAGAATATGTGGGCACCTGGAAGCTCACCAATCAAGCGGGCGATCATCGTTACATCAATCTGTACGACTCAAGAAATTGCACCACCACCTTTGACCGAAAAACCAGCGGCACTTGGCTTTATCATCCCGATCAGAATGAAGTGCGCATGCAATGGTCCAATGAATGGGCGGATGTGCTGGTGAAAGAAAACGGACTGTATAAAAATTATGGTTATGCGCCCGGGACGGACTCGGATAACAAACCCACGGAAGAATGGACGGCTGAAAAAGTGGCGGCCAATCCTTTTGATTATCTAGGTGTTTGGAAGGGAACGGATGTGAAAGGGAATTCGTACCAATTTACTTTGAATATTGATGATACGGCCATTTTAGATTCTCAGGGCGGCCAAAAAGGTTCTTGGGAAATTCTTGGCGATCAAGTCAGAATTACTTGGCCGGCGAGCGCCTTCTTATTGCTTCAGCAGGGAAACCGGTATAAGGCAAAAATCTATCAGGCAGCGAGCACGGACGGGACTCCCACAGCCGTGGCGGATATAGAACGCACCCAAGCGGCGCTGCGTTCGGATCCCAATGCTATGGAGTATTAAAAGGGACAGTTCCTTTTCCAAACTCCTCAATCAACCGGCGCATTTGGTTGGCTGTGTGCGTGTAATTCACTTGATTTCTGAATTCGCCGGCGCCCGGCGTGCCCTGAAAATACCAGCATAAAATTTTTCGGCATTTCAACACGGCAATTTTTTCGCCCTCGATCTCCAGTTCCAGCTCAAAATGCCGGAGAGCCGTTTTTTTCACCTCTTCCAGGGAAGGCTTCGCCGGCGTCTCTTTGCCTGCCATCGCTGAGAGAATCGATCGATAAATCCACGGATTGCCCAGCGCGCCGCGCCCAATCATTACGCCATCACAGCCCGTAGTTTCCAGCAAGCGGCGCGCATCTTCGCCGCTTGCGACATCGCCGTTGCCGAATACGGGAATGCGTACGGCTTCTTTGACTTTGCGTATCGCTTGCCAATCGGCTTTGCCACTGTAGCCTTGCGCACGCGTGCGGCCGTGCACGGTGACTGCCGCTAGGCCGGACTCTTCGGCAATTTTTGCGATGCGAACCGCCTCGTCTCCGGATTCATCCACATAGCCTTTGCGCATCTTCGCTGTAACCGGAATGCGCTTGATATTGTTCATCACACGTTCAAAAATGCGCGAGGTGGTGTCGGGCTCGAGCAGCAAGGCTGAGCCGCCTCCGGGTCCCGTGATTTTTGGCACCGGGCAGCCGCAATTGATGTCTAAGAGCGCAAAACCCATATCTTCGATGCGCCGCGCGGCCTCACCCATCACCTCAGGCTTGCAGCCTACAATCTGCGCGCCCAACGGCCTGTCGTGTTCTACGCTCTTCATGAGATTGCTTGTTTTTTGATGTCCACGCACCAAGGCCTCCGAAGAGACCATCTCGAGAAAGGCCATTTCCATGCCGTGCTCGCGCGCCACCAGGCGAAACGCCAAATCGGTGCACCCGGCCATAGGCGACTGAATGATGGGGGAACTCAAACAAAGGTTTTTTAGCTGAATCATGCCGGATAGTATAGGGGACAAACCCACATTTTTGCTAGTATCCTGTTTCCTAAGTTCGTATAGGATTTAAATACCCTAACTCGCGGCCCCTCTCTTTTTCCGCCTCAGGCGGAAGGGCAAGGGGCCACAGCTTCTGTTATGCACCCTGGTAGGGGTGCATACTAAAAAAGGCAGTGAAAATCGGCATTATTGCATACGCGGCCCCTCTCTTTTTCCGCCTCAGGCGGATCCGCCGAGGCGGAAAAGGAGAGGGGGAGGGGTGAGGGTTTGGCGCTACCACTCACCCTCACCCTGCCTGCCGGCAGGCAGGCCTTGATCCCTCTCCCTCTCGCGAGGGAGAGGGGCCGCATTCAAAGGTGACCTCAATTTTCACTGCCTAAAGTGATATGCACCCTGGTAGCGGGGCATTTGACTTTGCAACCGGATTGTAATATAAGAAAAACGAAACTCGGATTACCTTCGAACATCGGGCTTATTTGACTTAAAATACTTGGCTTGGGTTTTTCAAGAAATAGCAAGGAAGAAAGAGCGGCACAGCAAGAAATGAAATCGTTATTTCTCATTCAGATATTTTTTTATTTACTGGGCGGAGCCTGCGCTTTCTTCTCGAGCCGCAATGAAGCAATCCGTAACGCTGCAACGCTTGTTTCAGCCATTCTGGCGGGTGGCGTGGGTGTTGTGTACTCGCTTCTGGTTCTGTGGACGGGCCGGGCGTTTTCGCTTGAGTTTCACGGATTTTCTCTGTTTGGCAATCTTCAATTCACCGTAGATCCACTCTCCGGTTTTTTTATCTTTTCCATCTCGCTTCTTTCCGTGGCGACTTCTATTTTTGCTATCGGTTATACACGGTCTCACCCGGGCAAATATAAGATGCGCTTATCGGGCTTTTTCTATCATCTATTTATTCTGGCTATGATTCTGGTTGTGTCCAGCCAGAATGCATTTTATTTTCTGATTTTCTGGGAGGTCATGTCGCTCGGCTCTTATGTGCTCGTGATCCTGGAACACGAAAATCCCCAAGCCTTGCGGGCAGGCATTCTCTATTTAATCATGACGCATATCGGAACGGCTTTGATCCTGGCCGGTTTTTTACTCCTCTTCATCCACTCAGGCAGTTTTTCCTTTGAAGCATTCCGGCTCCACCAAGCCACACTGCCGCCGGGTTTGAAGAACGCCATTTTTTTCATGGCCCTGGCAGGATTTGGAACCAAGGCGGGTTTGATCCCCTTTCATATTTGGCTTCCGGAAGCCCACCCTGCGGCGCCGAGTCATGTTTCGGCGCTGATGTCAGGCGTGATGATCAAAACGGCCATCTACGGTTTATTGAGATTCTTTTTTAATTTTTTAGGAGAAATTCCTGCCTGGTGGGGGCCTGTGGTTTTGGCGGTGGCCATGATTTCCACGCTGTTAGGGATTCTCTACGCCTTGATGGAACATGATTTGAAACGATTGCTTGCCTTCTCGAGCATTGAAAATATCGGCATCATTCTTCTGGGCGTCGGCATGGCGCTTCTTTTTGCCTCCATGCAGCAATGGCCGCTTGCCATTTTTTCATTGACGGCGGCTCTGTATCACACGCTGAATCACGCGGCATTCAAAGGACTTTTATTCTTAAGCGCCGGCTCTGTGCTGTACGAAACGCACACGCCCGATATGGAATCGTTGGGCGGACTGATCAAAAAAATGCCGTTCACCGCATTTTGTTTTCTCGTGGGCGCTGTGGCGATATCCGCTCTTCCCCCACTGAATGGATTTGTGAGTGAATGGATGACTTTTATAGCCCTTCTGGCGGGCTGTGAGGGACCGGCGGCGATTCGATTCTTTTCACCCATATTGGCCTCACTGTTGGGGCTGGCAGGTGCTTTAGCGGCGACATGTTTTGTGAAAGCCTTCGGCATCGTTTTTTTAGGCTCACCGCGTTCCGCTTGTGTTGAGGAAGCGGGAGAAGTTCCTTTATCCATGAAATCAGGCATGGCCGTGATGGCGATGGCTTGTTTTGCCCTGGCCTTGGGCGCCCCTTGGATTGTGCAAATTCTTGGAACATTATCCGCAAGTCTCGTAGGAAAAAAATTGGAAACGGATATGTTTACCCAGACATTATTTTTACAGTCTCCTTCGGGACTCAGTCAAATTTCTCCGACCCTGATTGCGATTGCGCTCGGCAGTTTGATTTTGGGTGCATTCATAGGTACGCGTTTCATTTTTGGCAAAGCTTTTGTGAAACAGGGGCCGAGCTGGGACTGCGGGTTGCCGTCTCTTGTGTCCCGAATGCAGTATACGGCCACAGGATTTTCCAAGCCGCTACGGAGAATCTTTTCATTCCTGTACCAGCCGGCGCGGCGCGTGGAACTGGAAGACGAGGGGCATGAAATGCTCCGTACGGCAGAGCGATTTGAATCTAAAATCACTCATATTTTCGACGACTTCATTTATAAGCCCATTTCAAAAATGATTGCGGACGTATCTGAAAAGGCGAAACGGATTCAAACCGGGCATATACAACTCTATTTGAGCTACATTTTTATCACGTTGATTTTGCTTCTTCTGTTTGGGATCCGGCGATGAAAACATTTTATATCTGGTTGGCGCAATGGCTCCTTTTAATTTTGCTAGCCCCGCTCATTACTTGGTGGATGAGAAAAATCAAGGCGGCTTTCGAAAATCGCGTGGGGCCGAATCCGTTTCAAGTGTATTGTGATCTCCTCAAGCTGTTTCGAAAAGAAATGGTGATTTCCAAAACCAGTTCTTGGATTTTTCACGCCGCTCCCTATGTGCTTTTTGGCGCAATTCTTTTTGCGACCACGCTCATTCCGGTGATCGGGTCCGGCTCGCTTTTAGGATTCGTGGGGGACGCGATTCTTTTTGTATATCTTTTGGGTCTGGGGCGTTTCTTTATGTCGCTGGCTGCTCTGGATACGGGAACCACGTTTGGCGGAATGGGCGCAAGCCGTGAAATGTCTCTTTCTTCTCTGGCAGAGCCGGCGCTATTACTTTCTTTCTTTGCTTTGGGTTATCGTGCGCACAATTTATCCCTCCAAGGAATCATGTCGCAGTTTGCGCTGGAATCGCCCATTCAGGTGCTTTTTTTTACGAGCTTTGCCTTTGGGGCCTTGCTCATTATCACTTTTGTGGAAACGGGGAGAATTCCGGTGGATAATCCCGCCACTCATTTAGAGCTGACCATGATTCATGAGGCCATGGCCCTTGAATATTCGGGCCGGTATTTGGCGCTTCTGGAGTGGGGCCACCAAATCAAGCAGATTATTTTCCTGGCTCTTCTGGCCAATCTTTTCTTTCCCTGGGGACTCGAGCCTTCGCCAAACTTGTTTGGAATTGCCGGTTCATTTTTATTTTTCATGCTGAAGATTTTTTTTCTCGCTTTGGTCATCGGATGGATTGAGGCGCACACGGCAAAATTGCGTCTTTTCAGGGTGCCTGATTTGCTCGCAATCGCCTTTGTGCTCGCCGCGCTTTCGCTGTTGGGGCAGCTCATCATCGGTAGATAAGGAGATGTACTTGGACGCTGAATTTATTTTTTCGTTGATTCATTTTCTTGGCCTGCTGCTTTTGATTGCTTCTTTCGGAATTATTGCATCACCTCAACTCGCGGCCTGTATCCGCTTCTACGCCGTGCATGCTTTTCTTTTGGCGCTCATTACGGGCCTGGTGGGCTATCTCAATCATATTCCGCATTTGGTGGCGCTTGCCCTCCTGACCTTGCTGTTGAAGACCGTTGTGATTCCGCAGGTATTCTTTTGGATCATCCGCAGGCTTGGAATCCGTAAAGAGGTGGAGAGCTACATTAATATTCCTTTTTCTTTGATTCTTGCGGTTCTGCTCGTCTTTCTTTCTTTTTATGTGACCGAGAAAATGCGTTTAACTTCCATTGCTTCCAGAGAATTTGTTCCGCTTGCGGTTGCGACCCTTTTATTCGGCATGTTGGTCATGACCAGCCGCAAAAAGGCCTTAACGCAGGTATTGGGGCTTCTTCTGATGGAAAACGGTCTTTTCCTGATGGCGGTCACTTTAACATTTGGCATGCCGCTTCTCGTGGAGCTCGGAATATTTTTTGATGTTCTGGTAGGAGCTGTCATCATGGGAATTTTAGTGTTTAAAATCCGCGGGGCTTTTGAGGGAATTGATGTGGATCAAATGACTGTGTTGAAAGGATGAAGATGAAATAATGAGTATTCCTTGGCTGCTCTCCGTTCCTCTTTGTACCAGTTTGCTCTGTTTAATTCCGTGGAAGAGGCAAGTGACGCGGTTTGTTTTTATTGCGGGCTCTCTGGCGCTCGCTGCTATGGCGTTCATTCTGGTTTTTCGTTACGGCCGGGGCGCGAGTCTTTTTGCCTTTGGCGGCAACTTGATGATGGATGCCTTATCCGGCATTTTCGTGATTTTGATTGCCAGCGTGGGACTTCTGGCCAGTATTTACGCGGGAGATTATTTGTTTCGTCAAGCCGGTCCGAATACCTCGCCGCGCCGGCTGCGCCGGTATGCGTTTTTTTTCCACGTATTTATTTTTACGATGCTGCTTACGGTGTGCTCTAATAATTTGGGCGTGATGTGGATTGCTATTGAGGGCACCACGCTTGCTTCAGCCTTCTTGGTGAATGTGGATGATAAAAAAAGTTCCATTGAAGCGGCTTGGAAGTACTTGATTCTCTGCACCGTAGGAATCGCCCTGGCGCTTTTTGGCATTATTCTCGTGTATTACTCGGCTGTTTCCCGGCTCGCCGGCGGGGAAGGAGAGATTCTTTTGAATTGGACGTTTCTTCTGGCCAAAGCCCAATCCTTGGATCCTCAAATCATGAAATTGGCCTTTATTTTTATCCTCGTGGGGTACGGAACAAAAGCGGGTTTAGCTCCTTTCCATTCATGGCTTCCCGATGCGCACAGCCAGGCGCCGGGTCCGGTAAGCGCCCTGCTCTCGGGTGTGCTTTTAAGCTGCGCCACTTTTGGCATTGTCAGGTTTCATATTTTAACCCAAGCTGCGACAGGCACTTCTTTTTCCAGTGTGCTTTTAATTGTATTCGGCCTGCTTTCCGTGGCGGTCGCGGTTCCTTTTATTTTGGAGCAATCCGACTACAAGCGCTTGCTGGCCTATTCCAGTGTGGAGCATATGGGTTTGGCGGCCATCGGTTTTGGTTTCGGGGGCATCATGGGAAATTACGGAGCCCTTCTTCATATCGTGAACCATGCCTTCACCAAATCGCTTCTTTTTTTCAGCGCCGGCCATCTTTTGTATCATTTTCAAACCAAACATATAAAGGGCATTCAAGGCATATTCAGAAAAAATGCTTTTTTAGGAATTGTTTTCTTCTCCGGTATTCTAGCGATTTCCGGCATGCCCCCCTTCAGTATGTTCGTCAGTGAGTTCTCGATTTTAGCCGCCGGGTTTCTGGATAAAAATTTTTTGGTCTGTTTTATGCTCCTGTTCTTTCTTACACTCATCTTTGCGGGATTCCTCCGCCATGCCAGTCAAATGACTTTTGGCGCCGGCCCGCAGGCACCTTCGCCCAAACGAAGTGTGTTGATGGATAGCGTGCTGGGTGTCGGGATGATATTAATTTTGATGATGGGATTTTATATTCCGGCGCCGCTCAATCAATTAATCCAGCGGGCCAGCCAGGTGATTGGGGGGGTGAGCTCATGAAATCTGTTTTTGAAGGGCTGAGGGAGAAGTTTCCGGATTCCATAAAAAAATTTTTATGGGAGTCCGGCGAAGAAGTGCATCTTCTGGTTACCAAGGATTCGATTGTGCAAATCGCGGCTTTTCTCATCCGGACACTCCGCATGCGCTTCCTCTTTCTTTTTGCCGCAAATAACACGGAAGAAAAAGAGCCTTTTCAAATCCGTTACGTATTTTCTTTTCAGAATCATGCGCGGTTTCTCATTCTTGAAATAAGACTGGGGTCTTCGGATATGACTTTTCCTTCCCTAACTCCATTTCTTCCTCAGGCCAATTGGCAGGAAAGGGAGATTGAGGATCTGTTTGGCATTAGGGCCGAGGGGCATCCGGCGCCGAAGCGGCTTGTGCTTCATGAAGACTGGCCGAAAGGGGTTTTTCCCCTGCGCAAGGAGTTCGCGTTGCAGGCACAAGTTCCCAGAGTGAAAGGAGAGTATCCTTTTGATCCGGTGATGGGTGAAGGGGTATTTGAAATTCCTGTGGGACCTGTTCACGCAGGCATTATCGAGCCGGGCCATTTCCGTTTTTCTTCCGCCGGAGAGAGTATTTTGAAACTGGAGATCCGGCATTTCTACACGCACAAAGGGATAGAAAAATTGGGGGAAGGAAAAGCGCCTTCAGAGCTTCTTTGCCTGGCAGAGAGAATTTCGGGAGACAATTCTTTGGCGCATGCCGCTTCTTTTGTCCAGGCCATTGAGGCGTTGAGCGGCACCTCAGTGCCCGAGCGCGCAAAATATCTGCGTGTAATTTTTCTGGAATTGGAGCGTCTTTATAATCATGTCAGCGATATTGCAGGCATTGCCCTGGACGCAGGATTTGGATTTGGCTCAAGCCAGCTCATGAGGCTTAAGGAGCGGTTTCTCGTTTTGAATGAACGGTTGAGCGGCACCCGTCTTGCGCGTTCTGTGATCGTTGCGGGCGGAGTCAAAAGAGATCTCACAGAAGCTCAGCGGGCCTTTCTCCTCAAAGAGATTCGCTCAATCAAAAATGATTTTGACACAACGATTCAACTGTTATGGCAGGTGAGCTCCTTATGCGACCGGATTGATTTGACCGGCGCCATTAAGCCGGAAATTGCCGAGGCATTAGGCGGCGTTGGGCCCATTGCCCGTGCCTCGGGAATAGACCGCGATTTGAGGCGGGATCATCCGTACGCCGCCTATGAACACTTACTGTTTTTGGTGCCTGTTTTTTCCGAAGGTGATGTAGAGAGCCGGATGAAGGTGAAAATTCAGGAGGTCTTTGAATCGTTTAAATTAATTGATGAAGCTTTGGGCATGCTGCCTGAGGGGCCTGTGAGCGTTCTTCTCGCGAGGCTTCCTCATTCAAGGGGCGCCTTGGGTTATGTGGAGTCTCCGCGCGGCGAATGTTTTCATTGGCTAGAGACAGATGCGCAAGGGAAAATTTCGCGATGGAAAATTCAGTCGCCTTCTTTTTCGAACTGGCCTTTAATTGAGTATGCCGTGTTGGAAAATATTGTGCCTGATTTTCCGCTGATTAATAAAAGCCTGAATCTTTCTTATGCGGGCAATGATCGCTAGAGGTTTGTGATATGTTTCGTATTCTCAAAAAAAATTTAGAAATTGGGAAGGCAACTCTTTCGTACCCGCCCGCTCGGGGCCGGATTCCCCAGGAATCTTTAGGCGCTCCCGAAATTGATTCTGAAAAATGCACGGGATGCGGCCAATGCGTAGCCGTGTGCCCAACCGATGCGCTTTCGCTGCGGGATCGTGACGTAGAAGACACCCGATCTTTTTTTCTTTCTTATGGGAGCTGTATTTTTTGCGGTCTCTGTGGGCCGAGCACTTGCCCTTATGAGGCCATCTCATTTACGGGGAAATTCGAATTGGCCGCGAAAACCAAAAGTGAGCTCACACTTGAATTTCCTTTTCAATTATCCAAGTGCCGGAAAGATCCGGCTTTTCTTCCGGCTCACGAACTGGCTCATAAGGAACTGCCGGCCGGCGGGCCGTGTTTCAAACAGGGGGATTTTTCTCATCTACTTTCTCTAGATGAAATAGGAAGTCAGCTCAAAAGTAAAATCAAAAAACTTCTGAAACATTCGCTTCATATTCGCGAAGTCGACGCAGGTTCCTGTAACGGCTGCGAAATAGAAGTGGCGAATCTTTCTAATCCTATCTACGATATGGAACGCTTCGGCATTCACATGGTGGCCTCACCCCGGCATGCGGATATGCTTCTTGTCACAGGCCCCGTGACACGCCAAATGGAATTGGCTTTGGTGAAAACCTACGAGGCAACCCCGTCTCCTAAGTGGGTGGTAGCTTGCGGAAGCTGCGCCATTAGCGGAGGCATTTTCAAAGGGAGTTATGCCGGCGGCGAAGGAGTAGCCGGAACTATTCCCGTAGATGTTTATATTCCCGGCTGCCCCCCGCGTCCCGAAGCCATTCTCCAAGGCATTTTTTTAGCTCTGGATAAGGCGAAATAAAACTCAAGTATAAAGCGGGTTGAAAAATCTTCTAACTTTGCAATAAGTTTTTTGTTAATATATCAATATGACTACGATATCTCCTCTGATAGAACCCACAGCAAAGCCCTTCCTTAAATGGGCCGGCGGTAAGGGCCAATTAATTAATCAAATTCAAGAATATTTGCCGGAAGAATATTGGATTACCGGATCAATTGAACGCTATATTGAGCCTTTTGCAGGCGGGGGGGCTTTATTTTTCTGGCTTTCACAGAATTTTGATATTCAAGAAGCTTTTCTTTTCGACATCAATCCGGAAATTGTAACGGCGTATAAAACTATAAAAACAAAAGTTCATGTACTGATGAAAGTCTACGTGAAATAGAACGACAATATTTCAATTTCACTCCGTCCAGAAAAGAAATTTTTTACTATGAAAAACGTGAAGAGTATAACGAATTTATCGCAGGGAAGATCCCGAATCATGTAGTGCGCCGCACGGCGCTTATCATTTTTTTGAATAAAACCTGTTTCAATGGGTTGTTTCGAGTGAATTCAAAGGGGTTATTCAACGTGCCTTTTGGAAGGTACACGAATCCAACTATTTGTGATGAGGAAAATCTTTTAGCGGTGAGTCATATGCTAAAGAATGTCGAAATCAATTGTTGCGATTTCAGCGTTTGTTTAGAAAAGGCAAACTCAAAAACTTTTGTTTATTTTGATCCTCCTTACAGGCCGGTGTCCAAGACATCCAATTTTACGAGCTACATCAAGCATGGTTTTGATGATCCAGATCAAAAAAGACTTAAAGATATTTATGATCAATTAAATAAGTTAGATGTATGATCTTCCCCCGAAAAAGTGGACACAACGGAGAGTTGGTTTTAGGATAAAAACCGGCTCAAAACATGGAGGTGTCCAATGGATGGG
>JACQQR010000107.1 GCA_016206875.1 Candidatus Omnitrophota bacterium | reverse complement strand
CTTGCCGCCGCCGGAGCAGTTGCGGCGGCTTATTTTATCGCTTGTGGCCCACTATTGCCGGGAAGCTGGTTCGGTCGCCGTCTAATTGCCGCACGTGTGCGATTTAAAGATGAAGGAGAAAGGCGCGTAGCTTTAACCGCCATGGCGGACTTACGAAAACTCGTATTGTCTTCTCGAAACAGGATAGCTCCGGGGCAATCGTATCTGGGCGCTCTGAGAACGTATGAGAAATGGATGACAAGTGTTACGTATAAGAGCTCTTCGGGCGAGCGATTTTCTGAATATCTTCTTTCAGCAGTGAAAATGGCCCGCGCCGGTATTGATATAGATTTAATTTTTGGGGAAATCATACGCCGGACGCTCGATCAAGGTGTCGCTAGTCTAGACAAGGTAAAGCAAGTCTTTGGTGACATGGCGATGCTCGCTGAGTCAACTGAGGGAAACAATTCGGATCCTCTGTGGAGCCTTCTGGGAACTGCGCTTGAACTTTCAGGGCCCCATGATGTAAACGCGGCTTCCTCTGTGCTGGATGCGGCCAAAAGTTATTTAGGGTTATCTGTATTGGCTCAGCCTATTTCAAAGGTGGAGCGCAGGAAGAAATTGAGGTTCCTTATCGATTCATTATTTCCCCATTTCGTGCGTATTGCAAAACAAGAAAAATCAAACAAAATCAACGCGCTCAATCGTTTGATTGTGCTGGCCGGAGAGTTGAATCTAGGCAGATCCGGTGACAGTCACGAATATATTGGGCGATTAGGAGATGTGCATAGTGTTCAAGAATGCCGGGAGCTTCTGAGATCCGCAAGCGCCGCCAGCCTCGGTTTTATCCAGCTTGCCGAAGCGGCGCACGCGAAGAATTTGATTTCAGATTCTGCGCTCGAGAATATGCGTACTTGGGAGGGCGAGGCGTACCGTCGCGTACATGAACAACTGCGCGGAGAATTTGAAGCGGCAGGAGACGATGCGCAGCTATGGAAGCAAATCAATGACGCCTGGTATACGCACAAGGCCCCGGGCACTGCCGGTGTGCGTGGCATGTGCGGATTGGGCACCAATCGCATCAATGAATATACACTCGGAATATTTCATTTGGCGCATGCCAGGGCTGTGGCCGATTCTGCCTATAACGCAATCATACAGGCGCATGATCCTGAATTTAACTCTGCTCGAGAAAAGAAAGCTGTGGTGTTGGGCGGCGACTCGCGCTATGGCTCCTATGACCCGGCAACAAAAACCCCCGGTCAATATCTGAAATTGGAAGCTTTGATTAACGCAGCCCACGGCATTCGCGTGTATCTATATCGCCTGCCGGCATCCACGCCCCAGCTGGCATGGTCAGTTCATGAACTGAAAGTGGATGACGGTCACGTGCTTGTCTCTGGTGCTATGTCCACGGCCAGCCATAATCCCAAAAGTGATAACGGCAATAAACCGTATAAGCCCGACGGTTCTCAATCCACGGGTGCTTTCGCTGATTTGCTAAAAAAGAAAACGAAAGAAGTGACTGCGGATGAATTAAGCCGCCTGGAATATGCCGGCATGAATATTTTGGATCATGTGGATGCTGCGTACGAAGAAGCTGTGAAAAAGGGGGATATCGTTCTCATCGGAGGTGAAAACGATTCCTACAGAGCTGACGAGCAATACATTCAATCCGTGATTGAAGAAGGCATTTATCTCGACCAAAAACATTTTGCTGTGGGTACGGAGTCCGAGCCCGGCCCGCTGGATTTGCGCAATGCGAAAATTGTGATTTCTCCGCTCTACGGCGTGGCACGTTATATTCTTGAAAAAGTTCTCGAGCGCCGCGGTTTGCGCTCCGAGCAAATCATTTGGGTAGAAGACGAGCCCAATCCCGAATTTCCGGGCGTAAAAGGCGGCAAGCCCAATCCGGAGTCCTCCGATGCGCGGCTCGTCGCACTCCGGAAGGCCGTGGAAGCGAATGCCGATCTAGTTCTTTGGTCTGACCCCGATGGAGACCGGCCCGCCGTCGCCGTAAAGAAAAATCCCCGCGCGTCTGTAACGGATATCGCAGATTATCTCTCCTTAAACGGCAACGCGCAGTTGGCATTGCTCGCGGACTATATGATTCGCGAGTTAAGCCAGATGGATTCCGGTTACTTAACAATGCGCGGAGTCCGGGCTTCGGCATATCAACATTTGGCGAAATTATTGGGTTTGCCCGGATTGGGTATTCATAAAACCTGGATGGCCAGCACCGTGGTGTCCGGTGATTTGATGAAAATCATCGGCCGTGCGAATGGGGTTGGCGTGTTTGAAACGCTGGTGGGTTTTAAATATATCGGTGATTTAATTCAAAAATTCGTGAAGATTGCGCAAAGCAAAGTGCGCATTCGGGAAAGAGCATGGCACACCCGATCCAAAGCGAATCGTTTGACGAACATGTTATTCCGCTCTCTGGCATTTCTTCTGGGCGGAGAAGAGTCTTTAGGCGTGCTTACTTCCGATGGGCCGCATGACAAAGACGCCATTTCGGGCCTCACCTGGTTTGTGGAAATCTTAGGACGTTTGAACCGGCACGGCGTTTCCTTCCTCAAGCGATTGGAAGAAATTTACAAAAAGTACGGATATTTTTCAGAAAAGATGCTCACCACCGGAGTGGAGTATGGCGG
>JACQQR010000090.1 GCA_016206875.1 Candidatus Omnitrophota bacterium | reverse complement strand
GTATCATTACTGGCCGCCAAACGCCCCCGCTTGGGTCATTCAAATTAATATTGCGCTGATGGCAGTGATAACGACATGCGCCCTCATCATATTTGCCGGAGCCGCCCGTAAATGCCTGCGTAAAGAAAGTTTGACTATAAAATATGACCATGGTAATATTTGAATGGTCATATTGAGGAAAGGGGCCATTATGTATATGCAAGCCGGCGAGTTCAAAGCAAAATGTCTGAAGCTGATGGACACCGTTCAACAATACGGTGAAGAAATTGTGATCACCAAACACGGCAAGCCCGTTGCAAAACTGGTTCCGATACTTGAAGAAAAGAAGAACGGAAAAACAAAGTCCGGATATGGATCCATGGCAGGAACAATCACCATACTAGGAGATATCGTAGGTCCGATAGTCGAAGAATGGGAACCCGAAAAAGGCATTATATAAAAGAAGAATCTCAGGCCTTTTACGGCAGAGATGAATTGATTTTGCTCGATACGCATATTTGGATTTGGTATGTCAGTAAAGAAATACGTCAGATTCCATCTGCAGCACACGCTAAAATTGTAAAAGCTGAAATCGCCGGTTTGCTTAGGATTTGTTATTTTTCAATTTGGGAAATTGGATTGTTGGAACAAAAAGGAAGAATTCATCTGGCGATGGATAGTTTGGAGTGGGTAAAAAACGCAATGGAACAAACTAATGCGAGTCTAGCGCCATTGACGCCCGAAATTATTATAAAAAGCACACGCCTACCCGGAAATTTACACGCAGATCCCACCGATCGTATTCTTGTAGCTACTGCGAGAAATATAGATGCCACTTTGATGACGCGGGATGAGAGAATTATTCAATACGGCCGCCAAGGATATGTGAAGATTTTTTCTTCTTGATTGAAATTGCCATCTCCGTGATAGCATAGACCTTTTTGAACCAACCGTTGAGCCCTTATGCCCATAAAAGCCTTTCAAGCGCTTCGCTATAACCCACAACACGTTCGGATCGGCGCAGTCACCGCGCCGCCTTACGATATCATTTCGCCTTCTGATCAAGGTGCGTTGTACGCACGCGACGAAAGAAACGTGGTGCGTTTGGAATTGGGAAAAGATTTTGCATCGGATCATGAAGCGAATAACCGCTATACCCGCGCCCATGAATTTCTCCGGGATTGGATACGGGAAGGGGTGCTGATTCGAGATGACGCCCCTTCCCTGTACGTTTATGAGCAAGAATTTGTACACCCCGAGCTTCGCAAGAAATTGAAACGCACGGCATTTTTTGCGCGCTTACGATTAGAAGAATTTGGCAACGGCCATGTGTATCCACACGAGTATACGCTTTCCGGGCCGAAAGCCGATCGCATCAAATTGTTAGGCGCAACCCGCACATCGCTTTCTCCTATTTTTGGATTGTATGAAGACTTGGGGAAAAAAATCGGCCGCATCTTGAATAAAATTAAGATCCAAAAGCCCCTTTATTATTACAAAGATGACGACGGGGTACGCCATCGCCTGTGGCGCTTGGAAGATGCAAAACAAGTTCGCTCTTTGGAGCAATCTTTCTTGCGGAAAGCCATTTTTATCGCAGACGGCCATCACCGGTATGAAACCGCGCTGAACCACTCCCGCGCATTGGACACCCGGGCAACCAGCGTGCAAGAAAAAGAAAACGCTGCATATACTTTGGCGGCTTTTACAGCCATGGAAGATCCGGGATTGGCCGTATTGCCCACGCACCGGTTGATAAAAAATGTGCAGGATTTTACGCCGGAAAAAATTCTCGAGAAACTTTCGGCAAATTTTGAGATGAGCACTATGAGTCCCAAGGTGCTGGAAGAAGCGCTTCGAAAATCAAAGCCGTACGAGCTTGTGCTAGGACTATATTGGAAAGGCGGGGCGCGGTTATTACGACTTAAAAATCCGGGCGCGCTTAGCCGCCTCATGCCCAAGGATAAAAGCCGAGAGTGGCAGCGGCTGGATGCCAGCATTGCTTCTGAGCTTGTGATTCAGCCGGTTTTTGGTATAACAGAAGCCCATAAAGAAGCCCGGTTGATGTACACTCATTTTTTTAAAGATGCATTGCATGCCGTCGAGCGAGGCGAGGCCCAGTGTGCCATCGTGCTGCGCGCCACGCCGCCTGAAACGATAAAGAAAATTTGCCGGCTGAAAGAAAGAATGCCGCAGAAGTCTACTTATTTTTATCCAAAGCTTGCAACGGGGTTAGTGTTTTATCAACATAATTAAGCTGTTAGCTCTTAGCTATTAGCTAAAAGCTAACGGCTAAGAGCTAATAGCTAATAGCTAAAAAGAGGTGAGTCATGGCTGAATTTCAATTTCCACAAAGCGATTTCCAAATGCCGAATATTCCCAATCTCAATAAATGGATTGCGCCTGCCGTTATCGGCATTCTCTTGATTGGCGCGCTCACGAGCTCGTTTTATACCGTGCCTGCCGACTCCGTAGGCGTCGTGCAGCGTTTTGGAAAATATGTGCGTATGACTCCACCCGGACTTCGTTTTAAAATTCCTTTCGGTGTTGAGACCGTAAAAAAAGTAAAAACATTGCACGTCTATAAAGAAGAATTTGGATTTCAGACACTCCAGGCCGGCGTGCGCACTATTTACGCTGAAAGCCGTTTCCAAAGGCGCGGCTTTGGCATGGAAGATCGCATGGGTTTCCCTCCCGGATCCTTCCTTCCGGAATCGATGATGCTGACCGGAGATCTGAACATTGCCGTCGTGGAATTTATCATTCAATACCGCATTGCCGACCCCATCAAATATCTATTTAACGTGCGGGATCAGAATGCGACGATTCGCACCATGGCCGAGGCCGCGGTGCGGCTTGTGGTGGGTGACCGCAACATCAATGAAGTGCTGACCATTGGCCGAGAAGAGATTCGTATTGAAGCGCAAAGGGAATTGCAGATCCTGCTCGACAGGCTGGATACCGGCATTCAGGTGACCAACCTGGTGCTGCAAGATGTCAATCCCCCCGACGAAGTCAAACCCTCATTTAATGAAGTCAATGAAGCGAAGCAGGAAATGGAAAAAACCGTCAATCAGGCCTGGGAAAGCTACAATCGCGTAATTCCGCGGGCAAAAGGCGAGGCAACACAAACCATTCGCCAGGCCGAAGGATATGCCACGGAGCGTGTGAACCGGGCCAAGGGGGATGCGCAAAACTTTTTGATCACTTGGGAGGCCTATACATTGGCGGAAGACGTAACGCGCCGTAGGCTTTATTTAGAAACGATGCGCGACGTACTGCCGCAAATTAAAAATAAATTTATTGTGGATGAAGAGGAAAAGGGCATACTGCCGCTTCTTTCGCTCACGCGCGCCGCACAGGGAGGAGAATAGTCATGAAATATTCTTGGCTGGGACCGGTTACGGCCATTATCGCCGTCAGTGTTATTTTACTTTTAAATTCCGCTTACGTGGTGGATCAAACACAGCAAGTAATCGTCACCGAATTTGGAAGGCCCATGGGGCCTGTGGTCTCCAAGCCCGGCCTTCATTTCCGCACGCCTTTTATCCAGCAGGCACATTATTTTGATAAACGTATTTTGCAGTGGGATGGGGATGCCACAGAAATTCCCACTAAGGACAAAAAATTTATTTGGGTGGATATTACGGCGCGTTGGCACATAGTGGATCCGCTAAAATTTTTCACCACGGTGGGCAATGAAATCAACGCGCAGAGCCGCCTGGATGACATCATCGACGGCATTGCGCGTGATTTTATCACCGGCAACAATCTCATCGAAATCGTCCGGTCTTCCAACCGTATTTTGGATATAGAGCGCACGGAAGAAGACATCAGCGCGGATACGGAAATTGAAAAAGTGGGCAGGGGCCGTGACGCCATTACCCGTGCCATTGTGGAAAAAACACGCCAGGCTGTCGCCAACTTCGGCATTGAAATTGTGGATGTTCAAATCAAGCGTATTAATTACGTAGAACAAGTGCGGCAAAAGGTGTTTGAACGCATGATTTCGGAACGTAAGCGGGCGGCGGAAAAATTGCGCTCCGAAGGCCAGGGGATTCGCGCGGACGTGGAAGGCCAGCGGGAAAAAGAGCTCAAGCGCATTACTTCCGAGGCGTACCGGGAAGCGCGAAAAATCACCGGTTCTGCCGATGCCGAAGCCACACGCATTTACGCGGAGGCCTACGGAAAAGATCCGGAATTTTTCCAGTTCAAAAACACGCTGGATACGTACCGGGCGACTTTGTCCAAAGATTCAACGCTAGTGCTGACCACCGATTCGGAATATTTGAAGTATTTGAAGACGGCTACGAAGAAATAAGTTGTATGGCATGCAAGAAAATCGCTCTCCATTTGAAGTATTCTTAAATGAAACCTCCGGCGATCACCGGGTTCTTCTGGAAAGCTTGAGCCCGGGCCCGCCTGCGAGCCGCTATTCCTATATTTGCTGGGACCCCGAAGCGGTTTTTGATTCACGAACGGTTTCTGGAAATCCGTTCGATGCCCTCGAAAGGTTTTTCAACGACCACAGAAAAAAATCCAAAATCCAAAATCCAAAATCCGGGATCTTCTCCGGGGGTATCGTAGGTTGTATCGGTTATGAGGCCGCCCGGTTTTTGGAAAAATTACCTCGGGCCAAACGCGATCCGGAATTTGAAAAAATTCCGGATCTTTATTTTTTTGTGCCGCGAAAGATTTTAGTGATTGAACATAAAGCAAAAAACGCTTCCTCTACAAAGGAAGAAAGCCTTCACGGGAATGACAAAAATATGAATGGCAAAATAGCCATCTCTAATCTCAAATCTTCCCTGACGCGCCGCCAATTTGAACGCATGGTGCGGCGCGCTCAAGAGTACATTCGCGCAGGCGACATTTACCAAGCCAATGTGTCGCAGCGATTCTCTTTTCGATATTCCGGCTCGCCTTTGGGATTGTACAGGCGCTTGCGCCAAATTAATCCGGCGCCGTTTTCCGCTTATTTACAATTAGGCGATATGGAGATTGCCAGCTCTTCGCCGGAGATGTTGATTCGCCAGAGAAATCGAAGCTGTCAAACCCGTCCCATTGCCGGCACAAGGCCGAGAGGGGCAACCGGCCGTGAAGATAAACGCCTCACTCGCGAGCTCATGCTGAATGAAAAGGAAAAGGCGGAGCACCTAATGCTTCTCGACTTGGAGCGCAACGATTTGGGCCGCGTTTGCGATTTTCACACCGTACGCGTTAACGAGTATATGACGCTAGAGCAGTATTCCCATGTCAGCCACATTGTTTCGAATGTGCGCGGCCGGCTGCAAGAGGGAAAGAACTCTTTCGATCTGCTGCGCGCGCTTTTCCCGGGCGGCACGATTACGGGCTGTCCGAAAATCCGTTCCATGGAAATCATTCACGAGCTGGAGCCGGTGCGCCGCGGCATGTATACGGGTTCCATCGGATATATTGGATTCAACGAAGTGATGGATATGAACATCGTGATCCGCACTATTTTATGCCGCAAAGGCCGGGGATGGATACAAGCGGGGGCCGGCATCGTGCATGACTCCGTTCCTTTGCGCGAATACGAAGAAATGTTGCATAAAGCCCAAGCAATGTTTGAGGCCTTGGCATGATTTATTTATTCAAAAACGGAAAAAAAATCGCGCCCGAAGCTGCCGTAAGCGCTTCCTATTTTGCGGGAGAATTCTGCAATCTATTCGAAAGCATCCGGACTTATGAAGGGCGCCCCTTTAAAGTGCGTGAACATGTAGCGCGCCTGAAAGAGTCTGCCCAAACAACGGGCCTCCGGCTTCCTCTTTCGATAGATAAAATGGAAAAACAATTCCGTTCCTGTCTCGAGCAAGTACCGCACGCAGAATATTTCATTCGCATCACCCTTGTGGGGAATTCTGTGCTGATATTATTTGCCCCCCCAAAGCCATATGACGCATCGGTGTATCGAAAAGGCGTTTCGGTCCGCACCGTGCCCACACTGCGGAATCCGATTTATGCGGCATTTCCCCCGGCGAAAACCTCCGATTTTTTAAATCCAATTTTGGGCACGCTGGACGGGCCTGCGCAGGCACATCCAAACGGCTTCGAACTGATGTTTCGGAGTGAAGCCGGCACGCTTCAAGAGGCGCGGATTAGCAATTTTTTTATCGTAAAAGACGGCGTGTTGAAAACACCCCCCGCCTCCGGGGTGCTTGCTGGAGTGACCCGCCAATTTGTGATACACTTGGCCGCCCGCCTGGGCATTCTGTGCGAAGAAACGCCGCTCACCCGTTATGACGCATACACCGCAGATGAGGCTTTTCTTACGAATACCTCAGGCGAGATCGTCCCCATCTGCCGATGGGATATGCGGTGTGTGGGCGAGAAAACACCGGGGCCCGTTACGCGCCGGTTACGCACTATATACAAGGAAACTGTGCAAAACGAAAAGGCATCTTTATGAAGAACGCAAAAACTTCGAAAACAAAAAAGAAAAACAAGCTTGCTTTAATCAGCGTTTCCGACAAAACCGGTTTAGAAACTTTTGCCCGTGAAATCGTAAAAATAGGCTTCGGCATCATTTCCACGGGCGGCACCCTCGCATTTTTGAAACAGCATAAAATTCCCGCCCGTTCAATTTCCGAGCTTACCGGATTTCCGGAAATCTTAGAGGGACGTGTGAAGACGCTGCATCCCAAGGTGCATGGCGCGCTGCTCTACCGCCGCGCAGACGCCGCGCATCGCAAACAGGCCAAAGAGCAGGGCATCGAAGCCATTGATTTAGTGGTGGTGAATTTGTATCCATTCGCCGAAGTGACGGCCAAACCCAACGCGTCATTTCAGGAGGCGCTTGAAAATATTGATATCGGCGGACCCAGCATGATTCGCTCGGCGGCCAAAAATTTTGAGTCCGTCACTGTGGTGACCGAACCGCAAGATTATTCTCGTGTGCTGGAAGCGCTGAAGAACCCGGGAGGAAAGCTGGCGGCGCTCAATAAGGAATTGGCCGGAAAAGTATTCGCGCTCACCGCCCGTTATGATGCCTTGATAGCCGAATTTCTTGCCGGGAAAGCCCGGCCTCGGAAAAACGAATCCCGGGAAACTCTGCCCGCTTCTATCTCCGTTCAATGTTCAAAACTGGCGGATCTGCGTTACGGCGAAAATCCGCATCAGCGCGCGGCGATGTATGAACGGGTGAGCTCAAAAGGAACATCTTCGTTTCCGGCGCAACTGCACGGCAAAGAGCTCTCTTTTAATAATTTGTTAGACGCCGACGGAGCCCGCTCCGTGCTTTTAGAATTCAATGGCCCGGCGGCTTGTGTGATTAAGCACAACAATCCTTGCGGTGTCGCCGAGGCGGATACACTGAGCGAAGCCGCAGGCCTTGCCATCGATTCGGATTCACTGTCCGCGTTCGGAGGCATTATCGGGCTCAACCGGAAATGCGATGCGGCCACGGCTAAAATGATTGCGGACAAATTAAAATTTTTCGAGGTGATTTTGGCGCCCTCTTACGATTCCAAAGCCCTTGAAATTTTGAAAAACCGCGCCAATTTAAGGATTTTGGAAACGCAAAATATCGAAGAAACAGAAAGGCTTAATTACCGTATCGGGGCCTGGGGATTGTTGCTGCAAGATGCCGATGCCCCGCTCGCCGGGCGGGAAAAAGAATTTGTAAGCAAACTCAAGTGGGTGACGCAAAAAAAAGGCGCCCACGAAGACAGGGCGGGTTTAGTCTTTGCCTGGAAATGCGCCAAAGTAGTGCGCTCCAACGCTATCGTGCTTGTACAAGAAACACAAACGGTGGGAATCGGCGCCGGGCAAATGTCGCGCGTGGATTCAGTGAAAATTGCCTGCGAAAAAGCGGGCTCGCGCGCTTGGGGTTCGATTCTCGCCAGCGACGGATTTTTCCCCATGCCGGATAATATCGAAGTGGCGCATCAGCACGGCATACGCATGAT
>JACQQR010000011.1 GCA_016206875.1 Candidatus Omnitrophota bacterium | reverse complement strand
AGCGCATTCAATTGCTCTCGCGCCTGCGCGATTTGGGGATGGAATTTAATGGAGAATCGGCGCGTGTGTTTGGTGCGGAAAGCGAAACGGAAGTAAGCAAGCTTGACCTGGAAGAAGCTGAGCTTGCGGTGCTTCAAGACGCAATCACGGCATCCCAAGCGCAGTCGAACGCGTTGATGCAATGGACAATGTGCATCCAGATGGCCCGCTCTCAGGTAGTCAATACCATTGCCTCTTCGCGCGATATGCGGGCCACGATTATTTATGAAGGGCGCGAGATTACAAAAGAGCAAATGGGGAGAGCATACCGCAGGCTGCGCTACGGGTATGACGAAATCCAATCTTATAGAGCAGACAGCCGGAACATTTCCGCATTAAATGACGTAGCGCCTGATTTCAGGAATTCTCTGGAGAAGCAATTAGATCGAGAAGAAAAAGTAGCCAAAGAAGCGCGTCTATTGGCTTGGTCGGCTTATCAATCGATTCCCCCAGATCTTCCCTCTCCCTCTCCTGAAGTTTTCTCCTCTCCCTTCCGCCACAGCGGACCCGCCGAGGCGGGCAAGTCGGGAGAGGGTGAAAGGGTGAGGGTGGACGTTGCCCCGGAACCCTCACCCCAGCCCTTTCCCTTAGAAAGGGAGAGGGAAGAAGTGCCCAGCGAACTGAGTCTTGATGAATTATTGCACAGGCAGTTGGCTAGCGATGAAACGGCGCTCGATCTGGCTTTGGCCGGAGGCGATGCGCGACGCGAAGTTGAGTCGGCTCCAATATCACACACCCCCCCTGCTTCGCGGGCACCCCTCTTATTAGAGGGGACTTCTGCTACCTCCGTTCCGGCCCCTGCGCGTGCCACAAGCAAACAAGATCTTTTGGCAAGATTAGCCGCAATCAATCAAAGCGCCGGAGAAGCAATGAAGCGGTTGTCCGGAGACGGCCGGAAAGCTGGTGAAGCAAAAAGCTTGGGTGAATTCAGCGAGCGCCACAGTTTTTGTGAGGCACTGGATCGTGATATTCGTGGTAAGCGCTCGGCAATGCTTCAACTGATCGAGAGCGCTCTTACCGATGGCATTATTTCCCCGGCAGAAAAAAACACGATGGAATCGACTATCAATACAAGTTACGACTCAATGTTGAATAAAATCGCCGCCCATCGCGCGAAGTATCTGCAAATTTTGAATGAACGGCTTACCACGATTACAGACGCTGCTGGATTGAGGGCAATTAGTAATGAGTTGGCGAGTATCGATAGATTGGTTCCCAACCTTACTTATCAACTAGATGGCGAACCGGCAATGACTGTGCACTCAGTACAAAGGAAATTGGTTGGAAAGCAACTGGCTGAGGCACGCACACGTAGGCAGGCTGGTGTTGCCGAGCCAGCAGTGGGCGAAGAGCCAATGCCGGCTTTAGGTCCGGCCACTACTGCGCCTACGCCACCGGCCGCTGTGGCTGAAGAAGAAGTTGTTGGCGCATTGCCGTCAGCTCGCTCCAGAGTGGGTGTCATTCCGGCGAAGGCCGGAATCTTTCCGCCGGCAGAAAAATCTCAAAACAAGATGCCAGCCTACGCTGGCATGACACCCGCTCTGAACGCTTACTTCTAAAGTTTGCCTCCTCCCAGTCGATATTCACTAAGGTTGCCGCCCCATTTTCTTCTACTACATGCTAAATCGATTGGATACATGAATGACGATGCAACATTCCGAAAAAAACCAGAATCCTTTCAGACCGCCGCTCAATGTGACGGAAGCCGAATATTTATTGGAAGCAGTCATGCGGCTCAAAAAAGAGATGGAATTTGTTCCGGAACCCAATGAGGGACGGATACAAGAAATCAAAAATAGCATTAAAAACGGGACCTTTTTGACGGATGAGATGATTGACGAAGTGGCGGAAAAAATGGCAAATATTTTTCTAAGGCGTAACAGAGAATGACAAGAGGGTGACTGTCACCTTCTTGACTACAAAGTGACAGTCACTAAAGTGACAGTCACTAAGCTTCCACGGGTAGGGCAAGCGAAGCGGCGCTTGCAAGGCGGATTTGAGGAGAGCGTTTTAATTTGCAAAGCTCGATCCATTTTTGAATGGGCCGGAGCATCATAAAGCGCTTCCACACCGTTTCAGAAAGCGCATTTTCAATCATCAGCACGATGATGCCTTGGTCAATCCCTAATATTTCATCGGCCCACCAGTTTGCCTCCAGATTAAAACTATCTTTAAATCCGAACGGCGAATAAATTTTATCTTTATATTTTTCATACATATGCTTGAGTGTGGGCACCGTAACGCGCGGCGCAAAAGGAATAGAGCCGGCCACGGCGTGAAGGGCAACGGTGCCGTCGTTGAGGCCCTGGCCGGGGAGGCCGCCGTACGCCTTGTATCCTTGAGGCCCCACGCAGGCGCTTAAACCCCAATGACGCGACGAATAACTCGGATATGTTTGCTGATTGTCCGTACAATATTTTTGATTGGCCAATGTGGCACTACGTGAATTTTTGAAATAATCAATATTTTTGTCTACGATCCGGCGAAAATCAATATAGGCATGAGAAAATTGATACGCAAACAAACTTCCTGAGAAAGAGTACACCACCTGATAGTCATCATATTCTCCTTCGTCGCGCGCCCACGAGTGCCAGGCTTTTTCCGGAACCGGATGGGCAGGGGCGCCGATGGCCAGCGCCTGTAAAATCAGGTGCTCGCTGTACATATCCCAATAATAAGGAAGAAAGCCGCTTTCTGGTTTCCAGCCATGGCAAATTAAATCAGTGCCGTTCATCATCCATTTCCAGTTCACCCGCTTGTAAATGGCCAAAGCCAGCTTTTCAACCTCCGTTCCTTTAAACACCTCGCCGGCGTACAGAGCCCCGGCCACCAGAAGCGCCGTATCCATAGAAGAGGCCTCGGAGGACCAAACACGTTTTCCGCTATAAGCGCTCACCATATGATAAAAAAATCCATTTTTGTGCTCTACCTTGCGGCGCACGGAGCGCAGGCATTTCAAGGTAAGATTGTACGATTCCGGATAGCTCATCCACCCGCGCTCTTTGGCAATGGCCCAGGCCGCAAGGGCAAAGCCGGTGCTGGCAATAGAACAGGGAGCGCCGGGGCGCGAAGAGTCCCGGACGAGACCCGTTTTTGCGTCCGCAAAACGGATGAAATATTTAATCGTGTCCTTTTCTACTTGGAGAAGAAACCGCTTGTCCTGAGTGGAAAATGGATTTGCTTTCGCGTACAGCAAAGGAGGAAAAAATTGAAAGAGAGAAACCGGCAGGCACAAAAACAAGACGAAGAAAGAAAACTTTTTAAAACCCGTTTGAAGCCACCCACGCCGGATATATTTTTGAGTATTCGTTGTTGAGGTCACGGGGATATATTTTAGCCAGAAGTTTTATAACGCGATAATTCCTGATCTAATTTTTCTTTGAGTGTGCGGATATCCTGTTCATCCTGGGTCATCCGTTTGAGCCGCCCAACCGATTGGTCAAGCTGGTCGGCCATTTGATTGAAGCTGTCGGCAATTTCTTTCGCCTCGTCGAATTTTCGCAAGTGAATTCTCAGCGTGAGGTCCCCCGAGCTAAGATGGCGGCAAGATTGCTGAAAGCGGTATAAGGGCCCGGCGATTTTGTGCGTAAGATAAATAGAAGCCCAGGCAATCAGGAGGATGAGAATAATATATTTGATGAAGAGTCGTTTATGCGTGGTGTTTAATATTTCATTCCAAATTTGTTTTTGATGCTCCGTGAGAAGCTCCACATCGCGAAACACAGAAACAGCGGCGGGGTGGGCGCGCGGATGCCGGGCGCTTTCATATTCACGGGCGCGTGCGGCATTCAGCAAATCGTTTTGCACCCGCTCGTTGGAAAATTCTTTGAGCACAGAGCCCCAAATTCCAAAATGCATGCTGAGCACAGCCACGCCTGTGCAAGTCAATAAAGCAAGGCTTACATAAATCATGTAATGAATCTGAAGCGGGCGATTAATAAAGAAATGAGTGCGGTGAGGTTTTGCATCATGTTGGGGAGAGGAAGCAGTCATGAACGAAATTATAGGCAGCCCAACAAGTTATGTCAATTCCAGTCGTTGCCGGTGTAGTAAGCTAATGAAATGTCCCCTTGTTATAGCAAATGAAATGTCCCCTTCAACCTTAGGCTATAGTACGCATCAAAATCTTGATCCCGGGAGGATTTACGATGCAATACTCT
>JACQQR010000093.1 GCA_016206875.1 Candidatus Omnitrophota bacterium | reverse complement strand
GTTTAATACGGTCAAGGGGCCGTTGGACTCTTCGACGTTGCTGATATGAATGAATAATTTGAGCTGGCGTATATCTTCATGGTCACAATGATAGAGCTGGCTATTGGCGGCTTCGGAATTGGTTTTCCGCGAGCGCCAAAAATAGATGCTCGACAGAATGGGAAAAGCATCTAAATAGCCGGATACGATCGATAACAAAATCGGTTCTGCGGCAAAATCAATAAATTCCGGATACTGGTCCAAAGACTCGTGATTGATCATATTCATCATTTGTTCTTTGTCGGCTCTGGACCTGGAATGAAGCTCGCTTTGTTCCATAAGGGTTTTGCACCGACGGATTAAAGGACTGAGTTTGGGAAAGGTTTGAAAACTTTCATCCGGAGTCAATGTCAGGTGGCCGATTTTTTTTGAAATTTTTAGCCGCTGAGGTATGGGAGGCAGTGTTTGGGCTAGCTTGTTAAATTTTGAAAGATGGGGACGGAAGAATAAATTGCAAAAAGATTTGTAACATGCCCGCCCCCGCGGAAAGGTTTGAAAGTAACCGCGCAGTTTGTTTTTAAATTGAGTCAAGTTTATCATGATGGCTCACTTCACCAAAATCGGCATATCGCCGCTCGGAAGAGTAATCCACGGAATCCCGCCGTCCCGCAATGCAGGGCCTTTTATGCCCACCAGTTCATCTCCCGGAATTTTACCTTCGCCGAAAATCTTTTTGGCAATAGCTAGAAAAAAAACGCGAAATACGAATCTTCTTTGATCCAGAAAAGAAAGCCGGGCCAATACATTCCGTGCCCAGCCAAACCAAAGATTGGCTGGGGGGTCTAAGGGCATATAACCCTGCGGGTATTGAGGAATCCGGTAGGAATGAAAATGAAAAAGATATCGGATTTTGTTTGAGGATGCGAGCTTCCACGGGGCTTGAATATAACCGGCAAGTTTGCTTGTAAACTCCTTATCGATAGCCGGTTCTTCGTGGGTGAAGTTGCCCGACTCCGGCTTCCAGTCCGGAGCCAGAGATGCAACCAGTACCAGCTGACTTTGACCCGGCTTCCATTTAAAGGGAAATAATCCGGCCCGTTTGACCAGGCGCATTAATGAAGCGGTGTTAAAAAGATGCAGGTGGGCAAAATAAAGAGCGGTGTACACAGGGGATTCTGTGTAAATATCCGGCACGGCAATCAATATTTTTCCGCCCGGAGCCAGAAGAGGCACTAAATTTTTGATAGTTTCATAGGGATTTCGCAAATGTTCCAGAATATGGTGCACTACGACCAGATCAAAAGGGCCATGCTCGTTGCCGAACTCATAAGCTTCCGTTACCGACCCGCCTTTGACGCGTCCGGGAAAATAACGCGAGGCCACGCGCACTCTTTGCTCGCCTAACTCCACGCCATAAATATTTTCATAGCCCATCGATTGAAGACAAAGCATGCCGTTGCCGTAGCCGCATCCGAAGTCTAGAATTTTTGAACTTTTAGGAAGCGCCAGATCATGAAAATAGTCCCAAGGAAATCCAAAGAAGGGACCAATTTTATATTGTAAAGGGTCCTGTTTTCTTCCCGCGCGGTCCCAGATTTGATTGTAATAATGCTCAAGCTGCGACTCCGAGGGGATGCGGTTATAGGTCACGTGTCCGCAGTCCTCACATAACACGAGCCCCAGCGCTTCTTCGCTTGAAGTGCCGCCGATATAAGCAACGGGTTGGAAATTACCGGATGCATTACAGGCAGGGCATTGAGTTACCGGAAGAAATTGAGCTATATCGCCTTTGGGTAAGGATTCAAAACGGGGAATGCCCGTTCGCGTGACCCGGTAGATTTGAATTTTGCTCGGACGAGCCGCTGGACCGGCCGAGAGTTGTTGAGTCGTCATGATGAACTTTGCACAATCGCCTGACCGGCGCTCTCCGGCATGCCGGCAAGGACATCCCAGGTGATGTTTTCATCTTTTTGTATCAGCCGCAGGGCTGCTTTGCCCAGAACATTTTCCAATTCGTACGGCGCAAGGCCGTTTCCGGGCGATTTAATCGCGATGTCTGCTTCCGTCAGGACATGACCGGCGGGAATATCCTTTGCGGCGACTAATTTTTTGCCCATTTTCTCAAGGGGCCCTGATTCGGAAGGAAAAGAGCGTTTGCGGCCATCCCCCAACGCCAAGCGCACCCGTTTTAAATCCCGCACCAGCTTTCGAAAACCGATGGGTTCCAGCGAAAAAACATGATCGGTGCCTTTCCACGTGTGATTGATGGTGAAATGTTTTTCAATCACGCGCGCGCCTAAAACGTAAGCGGCTGTGGCCATGGCAATGCCATTTTCGTGATCGGAAAGGCCGATTACGATATCCGGAAATTCATTCCGGTAAGTCGTAATCACATTCAGGTTTAATTCTTCATAACTAACGGGATAGCTGGCCGTGCATTGAAGAATGCACAGTTGAGGATTAACCGGCATAACGGCTTCATAAGCGCGCCGCACATCTTCTATGCCGGCGCCTCCCGTGCTGACCAGCATAGGCTTTCCGATGCCGGCGATATATTTGAGCAGAGGGATGTTTTTTAAATCGCCGGAGGCGGTTTTATAGACAGGCATGTCCAGGCGAGCCAGAAAATCCGCGCTGGAGAAATCAAACGGAGTGGCAAAAAATGTAATGCCCAGCTCGCGGCAGAAATGTTTTAACTCCCCGTAAGCATTTTGGTCCAGCTCCAGATTTTCACGATGTTCCCCGTAGGTGGCGCCAAAACTGTTTTCATGAGAGTAGGGCATTTCGTACATGGATTTTGTATACAGCTGGCGATTATTCCGTTTTTGGAATTTCACCGCGTTGGCGCCGCATTCTTTGGCGGTTCGAATCAACTCCATGGCTTTTTGGACCGAGCCTTGATGGTTATGGCCGATTTCAGCGATGACAAAACAATCCGAATCGTCTGTAATCAGGGCTTCGTCAATCTTCAGTTCTCTTTTCATATCAACTAAATCCTCCATCCCAGATAGCATCGTTTGCATCGTTGGTTTCACTGGCGGCATTTCCGGAAAATTTTTTTTCAGACAAATCGCTCATTCCGAGGCGTTGGAGCAGTACATGAAACATTTCAGATAATTTTAGCCCAAATGAACGTATGCGGTAATCATAATAAAATGAAGGCGAACAATATTGTTTGGCCAGCCGGTACCATTCTTTCCAGTAGCGCTTGTTGAGTTGATGAATGGTACTATGTTCATAAATAGGATGATGATACAAATTGATCCGGCAAAACCGGACCGTGGCACCGCGGCGTATGCACTCCAGAACAAATTCTTGATCTCCGCAAATGCCGTTGGGATGCAGACCCGTCCACGCGATAGAACTTCTTCGAATAATAAAGCCGGCTCCGCAAGCCCCCTGATATTTAAAAGGATCTTCCGTTGAACGGCCGTATCCCGCGCCGGGGGGTACACAGTAATTCCAAACCTTTTGTTTTTCCTGTTTCGTGCCGCCGCAAAGAAGCAGGTCAATTTCCGGATGTTTTTCCAAAACGGCTACGGCTTTCTCCAATCCCTCTGAATGAACTTCATCATCATCAGTCACCTGGCGTATATATTTGCCTTGAGCAAGGAGGATCCCTTTATTGAACGCGTGGGAGGCAGTTTTATCTTTTTCTGAAATATAAACACCAATCAACGCCGCGTGTTTTTCTATGATTTTTGACGTGTCATCGTTTGACAGGCCGTCAATGATAATAAGCTCATCTTCCGCTTTGATAATTTTTCCGAGCCGATCAAAGGCCTTGTCCAGGTAAGCGGCTTTATTTTTTGTGGTCAAAATGAAAGAAATACGTTTGGACGCGCAAGAATGAAACGAGGCCGGAACTGCTGAAATGCCGGCGCTAGGGTTTTGTTTGAATGACACTGAATTCATTTCTGTACCAATCAATGGTTTTGCGAAGCCCTTGGGTTAACGGGGTCTTTGCCTGAAAGCCCAATATTTTTTTTGCATAGCTTGTATCAATCTGCCGCTGGGGAATCGTGGACGGTTTCGAAGAATCGTATTCAATATCGGCATCAAAGTAATTGTCCAGAGCTAGAATTTCGTTCACAAGCTCCTTTACGGAAATAACCAGCCCCGAGGCAATATTAACGGTCAAATATTTTTCACTCGTTCGAAAAGCCAAAAGCATTCCGCCAACCAGATCGTCAATATAAATCAAATCCCTTACATCGTTTCCCGTGCCCCAGACGACAAGGGGATTTTGTCTTTCTATTACTTTTCGAATCAGTGCGGCTGTCACGTGCGACGTCCTAAAATCAAATTTATCATACGGTCCGTAGGCATTTGAAGGGCGGATGACCACTACGCTCATCGGAGGGTTGATTTTTTCCGCGTACGTTTTGCATAATATTTCCGAATAACGTTTCATCCATCCGGAAAAGTAATAAACCGGGTAGGGATCTTCGCCAAACATCTCTTCTTCTCGCACCGGCCGGTTTCCGGTGGGCGGATAGGCGGCGCTGCTTGAAATGAATAAAAATTTTTTCACTTTTTGATTGTACGAGGCCTCCAGCATATAGGCATTCATCACCACATTGGGTGTTACATGAATCAAAGGAGTCGCGTTGATGGCCAAGGCTCCCGAGGTAACGGCTGCGCACATGAACACATAATCCATTCCTTGCGTGACACGAATACAATCTTCTTTCTGTGTCAAATCGGCCGAGACATATTCAATTCGAGAGTCATGAATCCTGGGTTGGGTCTGATGCACCGTGGCGCGAATATGGCAATTTTCATTCAGAAGTCTTGCTATTAAACTCGTTCCGATGAATCCGGCCCCGCCTGTGACTAAGACTCTAGAATTATTAAACATTCACACCTTCGTCCCTTTGCGAGACTATGGGATTTTTTACCGGCCACCAAATGTTTAGCTTCGGGTCATTCCAAATCAGCGTGAATTGCCCCGCGCGATTGTAATATGTGGTTTGTTTGTAGTGAAATATGGCTTGTTCGCTCAAGACCAGATGGGCATTGCCAAATTTAGGAGGCACCAGCACTTGCAGGCGACTCTGCTCTGATAAAGTAAAGCCCTGCCAGGCGCCTTTCTGGGAAGAGGCGTCGTCCCAATTGATCACTACCAAATAAAATTTTCCTTGAAGACAAGAAATCAATTTCCATGTCGTCGCATCGCCGTGAATGCCTCGAAGTACATGGCGGTTTGAGGTAGAAATATCATCCTGAATGAACCGGGCCCGAATGCCTGCGGCTTGGTACAGCTCTTCGTTATAGAGTTCCACATAATCGCCGCGGAAATCTTCAAAATGAGTGGGGGGCTCGATGAGGAGCACACCGTCAAGCTGGGTCTTGCGTATTTTTAATCCGGCATGATTTGTGGGCGGTTTTATCTTTTTCTCATTTAATTTAGGCGGCATTGTGGACCTCTGCGGTTAATTCAGAACAATTATAAATGTACGCGGCGCGTTTATTTCCGTACCAAATTACTTTTTGACACCACTGATCCCAAGAAGACCAGGTCTCTTGCGAGCGATGGATCCGGTACGATTGTCCGCCGGGCACCAGAGCCAAGTTTTGCCCGACCAAAACAGATTTATAAAACTCCCAGGTATTAAATTTTTGATCCAACACCAAATCATTTTCGATAAAAGGAAGCTTGATTAAATACTTGTTCAAACTCAAGGCTTCTTGAGCCAATTCCGGCGAAAATTGCGGCACGCGTTTTTGTAAGAAATCGCACAACAGTTTTTCCGCTTCTTTGTAAAAAGCCCCCAAATTATTTTCGGTGCACAGCTTGATGAAAATATATTCATCCGGCGGCCACCAAATATTCAGCCACTCTTCGGAGTTGCAGTATTCCGCGTCCCCATTCTGTATTTGCCGGGCTTTGTCGATGAAAAAGGCGCGGATAAAATCCATAATGGGAAAATTGCCGGGCTCCAGTTCCGAGAAAATCTCAAGCAAATCCCGGTAGGGAATGCCGTAATTTTTGTGGATGAGGATGAACGGAATCTGAAGTAATTTATCAAAATGAAGAAGGGCCGTCATCCAAGAAAAAGCGCGCGTGCGGCGCCACTGGGCTTGCGGCATAGAGTTTGTGGCAATCACCAACTGCTGGGTTTCATGAATTTCTTCGGTTTCGGCGAGACTGCCGTGAATATTAATAATCTTGGTTTCTACAATTTCAAATCCATATTTTTTTTGATATTCCGGATCGCCCATTTCGGCGTTGGGGAGTATGGACAAATTATTAAACTGAATTCGGTTGTGCTGGCCGTCCTGAATTACCGTGCCGACCCCATTGGCGAACGATTCATACGTTTCCCCCGGTAAACCCAGAATTAAATCCGTGTAGGTAGGAACGCCGTCGGCGCTAAAGCGGTGCTGTAAGGTGCGGTAGGTATCCGAGGAGATATTTTCCCTTTTTACTTGTTGTAGCGTGTAGGGATCCACGGATTGCATCGATAAAGTAACGCCTTTATTCAATCCGTAATCATTCAGAATTTTTTGCACCCTGTAGGCCCTGTCGGTGGCATTTTTTGTATTTTGAACCGAGAAGGCCTTAGGATAGCCCGTGTTGGTTTTTAAGTTAGCCATGTATTTGACGATATCGATATCTCGATTTAAGAGCCCGAAGTTGGCGTCGCAGCAATAAATGAATTCGATTTTTTGGGAAGAGAACCATTGCATATCATTTTGCAGACGGTCCATTGGGAAGGAGAAAACTTGGCTGGCAGTAGCCGAGCCCCAATCGCAAAACGTGCAGGAAAAAGGACAGCCCCGGTTTGTTTCCCACAAAGCCAGCCAAACTTCTCCGGGATAGGCCCGGATTAATTTTTCAAAAGTTCCTTTTAAATAAGGGGAAGGAATGGCGGCGACATTTCTGATTCTTTCGCCCTTCGGATTATTCCGGAATAATCCATTTCGATCGATGTAGCTGACGGAGGGTACGGTGTCCCAATTTCCGGATTCGAGTTGTGTCAGGATCGACACAAAAACTTTTTCCCCTTCGCCGTGGCAGACCAGATCAATAAAAGGATGCTGCCTTAAGAACGCCTGCGGTTCGTCGGGAACTTGCGGGCCGCCAAAGAGAATGACGGTATTCGGATTCTTTGCCTTGATGCGCTTGGCCAGTTCTAAAGATATTTTGATATTCCAGACATATACGCTGAAACAAACCAAATCTGCCGCGTCCATTTGCCGCACACCCTCAGCCACAGAAATTCTGGAATAAATGGGCAGGAGAAATTGAAAATCCTGCGGATGGGGCAGATTCTCTTCGGCGTATGCCTGAAGCAAGCCCGCGGTGTAAGGCAAATAATTTTGCCCCGCGAAACTGTTATTAATTTGCACCAAACCGATCTTAAATTTAGAAGACATAAATAGTGACCCGGGTTTTACAACTTTTCATTAGAAATCGAAAAAGTCCCTTCTTCGTTCCAGTTGCGCGTGCACGACCGTAGGTACTACAGTGTTCTGTCACCCCCGCGAAAGCGGGGGTCCAGTGACTTTGGTTTTGGGTTTATCTTCTTCTGTCAATTCCCAATACAAATCGTTCCAATAAGGGTTTTCTTTTTGAATTAATTCCAGTTTCCACTTGCGGTTCCAAT
>JACQQR010000088.1 GCA_016206875.1 Candidatus Omnitrophota bacterium | reverse complement strand
CGTCAACGGTGAGAATACAGCCTGTGGTTTTGGCAGATTTATCCGAAGCAAGAAAGAGCACGGATTCAGCAACATCCTCGCCGGTTATTCTGGTTTTCAGCAAATTTCGTTTCCGGTAAAAATCTTCCAAATCATTTTCAGAAATTTTGTAACTGTTCGCGCGGTCTTTGCGCACTTCGCTATTCCACAGCCCCGAGCCTTCAAAAATTCCGTCGGGATTCACCATATTGGCGCGAATGCCGAATGCCCCGTTCTCAATGGCCACGACGCGGCAAAGCTGAGCCTGCGCGGCTTTGGAGGCCGAGTACGCGCCAAAATCTTTTCCGGGCGCCAGCACATTTTTCGTGGTGATAAAAACAATCGATCCGCCCGCTTGCTGGCGGCGTAACATCCTGAGTGCCTCGCGAGTCACGAGAAAATGGCCGGTGGCATTGACGGCCAAGTTTTTTTCCCATTGCCCTAATTCCAATTTCGTCAAATCTGAAACCGTGGCAATGCCGGCATTGGAAACTACAATATCCAGGCCGCCGAACGTCAAAATTATTTTCTCCATTGCCTGCTTCACACTTTGCTCTGAGGTTACATCCATGGTAAGTCCTAACGCACCACTCTCACCCTCACCCTTTTTTCCTCTCCCAAGCTTTCCTGCCCGCCACGGCGGGTCCGCTGAGGCGGAAGGGAGAGGGGCAGGGGTGAGGGTATTCACGAGCTCTTCTACTTTTCTCGCATCAATATCAGTAATAACCACATGCGCCCCTTCGGCGTGCAATTTTTTAGCAATCGCCCGGCCAATTGCTCCTGTGGCGCCTGTCACCAAGGCCACGCGGCGTGCCAATGCACGCTCGGGCGGGGCCAGCGACAATTTATAAAGTTCCATGGACCAATATTCCATTTCGAAGGCCAGTGGTTCCGGCAACGATTTGTAAGGCGCCCACAGGCTCGCATCTTTTTGACACTGAATGGAATGCTCATACACTTCCGCGGCAATGTCTGCGGATGCCGCATCTTTTCCCGCCGTAATCATTCCCACGCCGGGGATGAGCATAATTACCGGATAAGGACTCAGCATGTACATGCCCGGCTGTTTGTATTTTTCATAATAGCGGCGGTGATGTTCCGCATAACTTTCGATTTGACCGGCTAAAGGTTTTTCGAGATCCGCGAAAAACGGCAGGCGTTTGGTCCGGAGCATGTGATCGGGAGTGGCCGGTCCGGCCTGCGAAACCTTGCGAGCAGCTTTCGAATTGACGAACTCCAGAACTTCCGGCGAATCGTGATAACGGAGGATCACCGGTTTATTTTTCCCGAGCGCACCGCGAAGCACCGGGGCATTGTCCAAAAGCCATGCCCGGCGCTCTGTTGCCGGAAGCGTTTTTGTGCGCGCGCCGCCAAGCAGCATTGTGCTTTTCCGACGCGCGGCAAAAAATCGTTCGGCGCGCGTAACATAATCGATGGTGAGCCCATAACTTTCTTTCGAAGTTGCGCCCCACGTAATCAACCCGTGGTTTTCCAGAATCGCACCTTTGGCCCGGGGATTTTTGCGCACCAGCTCTGTCATCACTTTGGAAAGTGTAAAGCCCGGTTTTACATAAGGTACCCATACCAGCTCGTCAGCAAACAATTTTTTGGCCAGCTCGCGGCCGCGCCGGTTGTTGGAGACAGACAAAATCGCATCGGCATGCGTGTGATCGATATCCGGAAATTCCAGGAAGGCGTGGAGAAGCGCTTCAATGGAAGCGCGCGGGGCTTTGGGATCGAGCACGCAGCGCTCCAAATAACTAACCATTTCCTCGTCTGTCATCGACTTCCGCTCGTATGCCGGCAGCACCAGCTCCAAATCCAGCGGCGTAAAATGTTTCCGCTCAGAAACTTTTAGATCGGCGCCGGAGCCCTTGACACGCAACACGCGCCGCGGGCGCCCCTGAAAATCGCGCTCTTCCCATTTGGTCGACGTATTACCGCCGCCCCAAACGCAAAGCTTGGGCTCAGCACCTATCAGCCGCGAGCGGTACACCAACTGCCCCAGCCGGTCCAGCCCCCGTACCTCTTCATCACTCCACAGATTTTTCATTAGTTTTTTCGAGAATTTTCTTCAACACATCATAAACAGTCGTTCGATGTTCAACTAAAATAATATTAATGTGTTTCTGTTCATAATTAATTTTGTAAAT
>JACQQR010000087.1 GCA_016206875.1 Candidatus Omnitrophota bacterium | reverse complement strand
CCGGGGCGATTAGCTCAGCTGGTTAGAGCGTCTGATTTACATTCAGAAGGTCGTAGGTTCGATCCCTACATCGCCCACCATTTGCACACCGCATAGATTTTCCGGCCCAATTTGCCTCTACGCAGCATTTGACTTTGCGTAATCCTATGTTATATTTTTAATGACTTTTGTAATACTTTGATTAATATATGAAGAAACTCCTGTAAAGGGGATATCCTGCATGCCTAAAAAAACAGTCCGGCGCCTGACTCAGCAAATGCTTGCCCTCAGTGTGGCTATTGTTTTCACTTCAGTCAATATGGGCATAGGCTTTGCGCAGGCTCCTGCGGTTTCGAATGCACCTATTCTCGAATTAGCTCAAAATTTGCGTTTACCTTCCGAGTTAGGCAGCATTGTTTCTTTGTACGTTCCGCCGGTTGAAACATCCTCTTCCTCAGCCCCGTCGCCGCAAAAATTTTTCATTCATATTCAAGATGCGCACTCCAATGAAACAGCGCAGCGAAATATCGCCGCTTTACTCGATTATTTACAAACGAACGAAGAGGTGAAGCTTTTTGGTTTTGAAGGAGCCGTAAATGAGCTGGCTCCCCAGATGCTGGAATTTTCTCCGAACCTCGCTACGAATCTTCACATCGCGGATTTTCTTTTGAAAAAGGGAAGTCTCACCGGCGGCGAACTTTTTGCCCTCAAAAATGCCGAGGCCCAAAAAGCGGGTGCGATTGAGCTCATTGGCATGGAGCAGAAAGAATTGTATGTGCGCGACTTAAAAAACTTTCGCCGGGGGCTGGAGAATCAGGCGCGTTTAGAGCCCGTTTTTGAAAAACTCACTTCCAACCTGGGACGCATGAAAAATAATGCGTTTGGCGTCACACTCAATCGCTTTGATCGGGCGTATCAGAATTTCCGCACCCGGGATGAGAAAAATTTGCAGTTTTCGCTTCGCTTCATTCGCAATCAGGCCAAAGAAACGCTCAGTCTCGACCTGGCTTCTCCCTTTGAGCAAAACAAGTTTCCCCATCTTACGCGCATGAGCCTCCTGTTGGATACCGAGACGCTTGTAGATATGGAAAAGTGTACACAACAAAGCCGGCGCATTCTTTCTATGATTGACAAAGCGCTTACAAAATCGAAAGAGCCCCGGTCACGGGTTCTTCTAGAGGCGCAAAAAGAAGTGCTTGAAAATCTATTTTCCGCCTCGCCGTCCCCCGGCCATTTCCGCTCTTGGCGCGAATATTTTGAGTCGCTTCGCCGCACCGTGAATCAGGCGAAGTATCATTGGCGGCAATTCCCCGATTTTCAAAAGCTCGCAATGCGGCTCGTCTTCCAGGAAGAACTGGCAGGCCCGGAGCTTTTCCGTGAAATGGACGCCCTGGTTTATGAAATCGAAATGAAAATGGCCTCCGGCGATCAGCAAAAAAATTTAATCAATCTGGATAAAAATATCCGTCTTCTTTTAGTGCTCGTACGCTTAGAGGCCTCGCGCGAAGAAGTAGAGGCTGTGCGTGGAGATATCGGATTTTTTGAGCATATTCGCGCTCAATACGAAAAACAGTCGGCCAGCCGTTTTGCCTCGCTTACGAGTTCCGAAGATTGGGAAGCCCTGGAAGAGCAGTTTCAAACTGTGATGAAATTTTATGACGGCGCCCACGAGCGCGAGGCGGCTTTCGTACAGCGCCTGCTCGAAGAAGCCGCGAAAAGAAACACCGGGCGCGTTGCGTTCGTAGCGGGTGGGTATCACACGCGGGGTATTTGCGATGAGCTCAAAAAACGCGGCGTGGCTTATGCCACTGTGATGCCGGCTATGGCGAACGGGGAAGAGACACTCTCGGCCGCCAAGCAGTCGGAAAAAATGTACCAGGAAAGGATGCTCGGGAAACAAAAAACCATTTTTGACGCTGCTACTTCTCACATTGTAAGCCCGCTCGGAGAAACTGTTCCTGAAAATCTGCAAGCGCTTGACGGCGCGCCGGGAATCCGCATTTGGGTGAAGGATAAAGGGGAAGCCATTGCCGTAAACTTTTTGGCTTTTGTCGAAGACATGCTTCGCCAGTCGCCTTCTATAGATACGCTGGAAGCATTGGCCCAAGCCATCAACGAACAGCTTAGAAAAAATCCCTATCTGAAAAATGCCGGATTCACCGTAGAGGCTGCGGAAGAATCCTTGCTGATTGGCTGGAAAAATTACCGGGCCAAATATCCTGTTCCCGTTGACGACATGGCCCGCATTCACCGTTTGCTTCAGTCACACGCACTAAAGGCAATCGAGCCTGCGCCTGCCGAGCCCGAATTAGTCCAGGGCTCCAGTTTGGGAGAAGAGCCAACCCGCCGGGATGTTTTGCGGGGAGCACTAGCAGGATTTGCCGGACTATTTTTGGGAAGAGTACTGCCGGGATTCGCAGCAGGTGCAGTAGCCGGTGCTGCCGGTTGCGGCCATACTGCGGCTACCGTGACTATTTTTAATTTACCGACTATAGCGTTGGAAGACGCCGCAGTTTCGGAAGCGCAAACCTCTCATTTATCCAAAGA
Source organism: Candidatus Omnitrophota bacterium (assembly GCA_016206875.1). Classification (GTDB taxonomy): domain Bacteria; phylum Omnitrophota; class Omnitrophia; order Omnitrophales; family JACROU01; genus JACQQR01. The sequence goes on along the minus strand of JACQQR010000087.1, from coordinate 2,948 downwards.
CCAACCGATTACACAGAGGGAAAAAGAACGCCGTTGGGTTACGGCATCTCCTACCGGCGGCAGTACGGAGGGCACAAAAGTATTTAAAGAGAAAACAAATACTATCCTTCTCGATTTTGATCATCGATTCATTGCGCATCCCACCGACTCCACACAAGACACCAGTGAATGGTCAGGAATTGCGTTCAGCCGTCAAAATTTTGATGATCAAGACGGCCAAGATCCCACTAAGATTACTGTGGATGATTATATCGATGGCGCCCAAATCGGCGAACTTGTTTTAAATATTGAGCGCATCGCCGGCGATATTCCCGCCAGGCTTAAGATCGAATTTGAAGATGACCAGGGAGTAGAATTATTTTATATATTGGACAATTTCAAAGCAGAAATAGGCAGGCCGCAAACCTTGCGCATTCGGTTGGATAACAACACCCTGCAATCCCCGGATCCTTCAAGACCCCGCTTTAATCTGCACAGATTCTCATTCAATTTAGTGAGCGACAGCACGAAAGAAAAACCGCAACGCGTCAAGGGCCAGTTGCGCGTAACCGTGCGCGGTGTAGATGGTTTATATCGTGTACAGGCCCTGCCCAATGCTGTGCCGTTGACTACGTCCCTTAATGCGATTGTTCGTCCGGATCCCTCTAATGCGCTTCCGCGACAAGCTGCGATGTTTGGAGTGGGCGGAGCTGTTCCGGGCAACAGTGTGCAAGAGTTTTTATCCAATGCGATGACCACCATAAGCCGTGTGGTCGCCAAAATTGTTTCCAAACACGGCGAGGGACTGTTTGGAGGCGCCTCCATCTCGGCCGATGACGGCAAAGGCATTGTGAAAGTGGAAGAAGTGGATCTGATGGATGGAAGTGGACTTCATGCGGAAGGTGGGCTGAGATTAAACCATCAGTTTATTAGCCCAGATTCGGATCGCCCCGCTAACACCATTGTTGAAGTGATTACTTATGATCTCGATCCGCAAACCGAACCAAGAGATGCAACTCGCCGGTACCGCACGTTGGTGGAGGGTTTGGGAAGTAATAATCAGGGAATTATGATTCCATTTGATCCGGATATGTTGCCTGAAGGATTTGTTCCCGCTGGAGTGCAGTACATTAATATGGTCTATGAAGAACCCGCTGTGCCTGATGGCGAAACACCAGTAACTAAAAATGTGGAAGCCCAGATAGAAATTTTTGGCCACAAAACAGACTTGATGGTAACGGTGGGCAAGCCTTTTGACCCCACTGATCCGTACAAAATCACTTACTTTTCCACTTTCGGACTTCCGCCAAACACTCCAGCTTCGGGAGACGCGGAAATCGAAGCGTTCAGCACTCCAGGGGCTACCACTCCCACAATTTTGACACCACAAGCCGATGGCATTACTTATGACGTACAAGTTTCCACAGAGCGTCTTGCCGGCACTCCAGATTTTGCGCACGGCACAGAAAGCGGCATTCGCATCAAGCCTCCGCAAGGCCGCAATTTCCAATTAGGCGATCCCATTCATATTAATGTGGAGCAAACCGGCGGGCAGGTGGGCAGTTTACCCAATAATTTAATCGTGCGGTACACGGGCAGCGCCGGAAAAACCTTTGAACGTTATGCGCCCGTCATACACGGTAATCCGAACGCCATTCCTCCAGACAAAGTATGGGAAGTATTTGGTTACGTAATCGAAACCAATAAAAAAGCCGTTCCCGCTGCCGATCCAGTTACCGGAGATCCCATCATTGACCGAGACAACATCGTTTCCATCGATATCATTTATCAAGAACCCCCGCTAACCCCAGGCCAACCCACCAGCCATACCGGCACAGTCCGCATCACCGTCGGCAAAAGTTTGGGTGAAAGTGTTTCAAATGTTCCCACTGAGCGGATTGCAGCAGATTTGTCCGGCACGCCAAAAGAATCCGTGCTTGCTTCTCTGGATTTGACGGATTCGATTTTGCCGCTGATTGAGGATTTGGCGATTCGTTACCCCGGGTATTCGCGTGAGCAAATTGCTTCGATATTGGCGGTGGTGGGCGCTCAAGTGCTGGCTGAAACCGGCCAGATAGGTGTGGCCGAAACCTTGGATTCGAAGCGCCAGGCTTTAATTCAAATGCTCGAGCAAACGTACGCGCTGTTTGGACGCGAGCCAGGTTATGGCCTGGAAATTGAAATTATGGACAAGCCTTTGACTATGGCGGAATTTCGCGAGCGCGTGGAGGCGGCGAAGTGGCACTCCAACGTGTTTCGAACTATAGTGTCGCTCGATCCTAAGCACGCAGTGGAAAATGCCCGCATTGCTGAGGCCATTCAAAAAGAAAAAGATTATGGCGGCCGGCCTATTGCCAAGCGCTTTGTGGTGATTCAGGCCACGCCGGAAAATTTGAACGATGTACTTAGGCAGCTCCCTTCGGATGCGTTCAATTCCATGAAACGCATGAATCTCGAGACGGGGCCAAAAAATGTGTCCGAGCTCTTGCAGCATACCGTGCTGATCGGCGCGAGCGAATATATTGAAGGAGCCGGCGTGCGCTACACACAGGCCGTGCGCATTAAAGAAAATATTCCGGAGGACTCCCGGAGAAGTGAAAAACTGGCCGTATTGCGCATGTTCCTGGCTCACGTCGCGGCAAAATCCTATGCGGGCCTCAGCCCCGAAATGCAAAGCTCTATCCCGAACCGGGAAGCCTATGCCGAAGACCTTGTGGCCGATGCCAATCTGACAGCCATTCAAAATGAAATTAAAGCCGTAATGCAAATCCTAGTGGCAGCGTAGTGGCTTGATTCTTGCGGTAGTACTAACACACCCCACCCCTATCGGGGTACCCCTCTCTAGGTAAGCGTTCAGAGTGGGTGTCATGCCAGCGTAGGCTGGCATCTCGTTTTGAGATTTTTCCGCCAAAGTCTGATCCGCCTTTGGCGGAAAGATTCCGGCCTTCGCCGGAATGACACCCACTCTG
>JACQQR010000086.1 GCA_016206875.1 Candidatus Omnitrophota bacterium | reverse complement strand
CAAATATAATCGTTCCTTCAAGAATGCGGTCCCCCAAATGCATACGCACTACATCCACGGGCCGGCCTTCTTTTTCTTTCACATAAAGCGTGACTTCTTTTCCGGTGGCTCCGGCCATTTTTACTTCCATCACAGGCTCACTGTTGACAGTTACTTCTCTTGCACTTGCCCGGGCGGCAAGATACGCCTCCCGAATCGTCGCGTAACTCAAGAGCAAATCTTCAATAGAAGAGCGATTGATTGATTCTGCGGCTGTTCTATCCAGCAAGTCCCATAAATTTTCTCCGGCAAGAAGGAGACTCATTGACTGCGGATTGCGGACAATATTCTGTGCCACATCTGCACTTGCCTTCAACACTCCCCCCAATAATCCTTCGATAGTCGATTGGAGTATGGCGCTTTTTGAATCCGCCGTGAGAAATCCTGCAACTGCGCTCGTAATCCCTTTAAATCCAAGTGCCGTAAGCACTGGATTGATCCCCAACGCTTCGGCCACTTCATCATTCACAATATCCAGGCCCACTCCAGCCAAGCCCACCAGGGTATCTTTACTAAAAATTGAATTCTGAATAGAGTTAAAGACGGCATTGGGTTGGCCGGCATTCTGAATGCCGCTGACGAGACCGCTGGTTAAAGCGCCGATACCCACATTGATTAGTTTTGTAAAGGTAGGATTGAGGCCTGCACTTCGGGCTGCGAATTCAAACGCGCCTTTGGCCCCAACAGCGACAAGTTGGGGGGTGATACTCCGCAAAGATTCATTGATAGCAAGATTACCGCCACTAAAGTAAGCATCTAAACTTGTACTATGCGCCAGAGACAACACCTGAATCATGGGCGGCGGCAAATCCAGTTTAAGACCCATTTCTGAAACGCCTTGCAGAAGAAGCCCTTTAAGCCCTGATTGAAAGAAGCTCATTCCTTTTACGCCCATCCCCGCTACGCCCATTCCCACAAATGCACCCGCGAGATTTGAAAGTGTCGGGTCCAACCCTAATGCATTCAACCCGTTGGAAGTTCCAAAACTCAGGCCTGCGCCAATGAGGGTTCGGGCGGCGGTCTGCTCAAAACTAAATTTAGCCACGCTGGAGGCAGTCGCCTTAATCGCCGGTTGAAATAAGAAAGTCCCTAATTTAGTAATTCCTTCGCCGAACGTTGAAAATCCTTTCGTGAATGTATCCACCAAAAATGTGAATCCCTTTTCAATAAATCTACCCACAAAAGTGACTGACTTCATGAGTAAATCACCCGCTGCCTGAAACCCGTGAGCGATAGCCCCTAAAATGCCTTTGCTTGTAATTTCAGTAAATGCTGTTTTAAGCCCCTGCACTACTACATTGCCAATATTGGCCACCATAGACAATATGCCGGTTCCCAAAGCAATCCAGCCAAGAATCTTGCCTGCTGTAGGGGAGAATTGGCTGACAATAATGCTGGCCGCCGTCAACGCCAGCGATACCCAGAAAAGGATCGCAACGATGAGCGGGGGGAAAAAAGCTCCTCGGATTTGTTTTGTCTCCTTAACACTCAACACCTGACTTTGTTTTGCTTCCGGAATTGCTTCAGTCGGCACAATCAAATAGCCATGAGTCGGCGCTGCCAGCCCCGGTTGATTCGTGGCAACAAGCCACATCGCCTCAAATTGCCCTCGTGTAACGGTCACCAGCTCGCCATTAGCACCTTTCGAGGTTTCCAGGTAAGTAACCGTCTCGGCGGTCACTTCAGTGATGACGACAAAATGATCCTCTCCCATGTGAGCAATTCGTTTCCAGTCGCTCCCTAATGCGCGGCTCGTATAATCCGCCAATAAATCATCAAAGGTATATTTCACCCCGCTGAAAGATTCGCCGTACAGCGAACTCACTTTATTCAGCGCAAACATCGAGATCAAAAGTTCGCTATTGGGCTGCGTGTTATGCACATTGATAATACCGGTGAGCATATCAATCAAAATAGTCTTCACCGCGATTTCGGTCATGGCGAGACTCACACCCCGGGAAAGTAGCATTTCCCGAAGCGCTTCGAAAGCGGATTGGCCAAAATGAAGGCTTCTGGAATCTAACCACTCAAGAATCGAAGTAATTTCAGAGGGAGTACTTCTGACTTCATCCGAGGGAGAAAGCCCTAATGGACTGAGCATGAGAGCTTTACCGGCGTCATCGCTTGCTGCGTATTGATTCAAGAAAGAGCGGACTTCACTAATGATGGAGTCCTTGTCTGCTTGACGCTGAATTCTTTCAGAGGAATTTTCCAATTCACTTCTAAGAAGAGCCAGATCGATAGCGCCCCCCGCTTTAAACCGGGTGATCAAACTTAGGATCTCAGGTTCACCGGCATCCCGGCCTAAAATTCTTCGGTATAAATCTGCAGCGACAGGCTCAAATTCACTACGTAATATATCTTCATAAAATTTGTCTTTTTCCTGCTCTAACTCAAGAAGCCGGTCTCTTGTGGCATCTTCAATCTCCTGCTTTTTGGCTGCCACATTCCCCGGAATTTGAGCCAACGCCTCTTCGCCCTTTCGGATGAGATCTGTTCTTTGAGCCTCCAATTGCGAGATTAAACCAGCTATCCCAGGCACCTCAATCGTAGCTGTCTTTTTCTTCGATCCAATCCCGAAAAATCCTTTCGTTTTGTAGGTATAAGTCACGTAGCGTTTGGATTGCAAATAAGAGATGTTGGAATTAATGTCTGAGACCCCTCGATTAACTTCTTCCTCGACCCTGACACGAGCGACTTCATCGGATCCGGCAAGTTGATAAAGCGCCTCAAATTTGGCCTCTTCAATCTGGTGCTCAAGCTCTCGAGAGCGCTCTTAAAAATCTTCGCGGGTTTTTACTAGAGTGATTTTTTTAAGATACTCCGGTTTTCCTTCCGCGTTATATTCATATTCATTGAAATAAACGAGCTCGCCTTCTGCATTAAATGTCTCGCGAATTTTTCCGCCTTCATAAAAACTCATGAGGCCGTCGATTCTCTGGCTCATCACGATCTCACCGGCTTCGTTATAAACGGTAGTCTCCTGAATATTGCCCGCCACCTTATGAGCTCCGGCTTCTTGGACGAAAGCTCCTAACTGGCGGCTTACCGTTTCAGGGATGCGAAGCGCCATAGAAACATTGGAATAGATTAGTGAAGAGGGGTTTAAAACTGTGTTTTGTGTCTGGGTAACCGTAGAAAGCTCAATGCCGGTGCCATCTCGACTGCCGAGCTTATCAAGGACGTTTGCTGCTTGAATGCCTCTTTGTCCAAAAAATGAATAACTTTGGCCATAGTTTTGGCCAGATATGGACTTAGCGAGAGCTTCCCGGATCTGATTTCCGCCAATGCGCTCAATGCCCGTGAGTATCACTTCACTGGCCAAGCCCAAAGAAGCATCGTTGACGGAAAATGCCACGGATTGACCAGGTTCTACACGAGTGAGAAATTGCTCGAGCGCAAGCCGGTCCGCGCCGGAAGAGAATGTGCCTGCTAAAACTTCCCATTGCCCAAGCGCTTCTTTGTAAACAGCCGCGGCAAATCCCTGGCCGCTGTGACTAATTAAAGGGGAAGAGCCATTTAATAGCTCAATGCTTTGGCTAGAGCTATCGGCCTTGGACTTCATTTCAGCCAGAAACGGAATGCCGTTAATCGCGTGCTGCTTGCGATGAGTTTCTACGAAAGAAGCCACTTGGCCGGAAGAATTGTGATTATAGAGAAATGAAGTTGTTTCTCCTTGAGGAGTAGTGACTTTAATTAATTCACCAATCGGATCATAAGTAAACACATTTCCGTCTTCTTGAGTGATTTCATATTGAGTCGTGCCATCCTGCGCGGTTTTAATTTCATTGGTTCCCGCTGGAAATGAGACAGTGAAAGCGCTTCCATCTTGCAGCCGGCCGCGGACAGGTAAATAATTTTCGATTTCGATAATTAAACCATCTTCGGTTTGGAGCTGGCCGCTTCTAATTCTTTGTTCCCCATCAAATTCCACATTCACCGCATAAAACTTGGGCGTTAAAAATCCTTCCGGACCCGCAATCCGCACTTCCGCTTCCCCGTTTTTGTTGTAAGTCCACTGATACTTCGAATCCAAACTTTCATAACCGAGAAAGGTTACGGAATCGAGCCCCGCAGAAGCATAAGCGGCATTTTTATAATCTTGAGGGTCCAGTGTTACGCCATCCGGCAGCGACTGACTGAATGAGCCATAACCAAAAAGGAGTCCGTCCCGAGTGAGATGCTTTGTGAGATTTCCGTCTTTATCGTAAAACCAAGTCGTACCGCGCTCATCTTTAATGCGGGTTTGGTCACCATCAAACTCGTAACTGACTGCCTGAATTGATTCGCCCCGATAACTTAAGTCCGAGCCGCTTAGCTCTCCATCCGGCGTATATTGATAGGTAGTCAGTAAGCCGTCAGAATTTCTTGACTCCACCAGACGCCCTTCCCGGAAATGGCGCTCTTCTCCGGTTTTTACATCCTTTAAAACAGTGATTTCCGTGCCATCTGATTCATACTCATACCGGAACTCATATTGGCGGCCATCGGGCTGGGTAATGGTCCGAGCGTGGCCATATTGGTAATTAGTTTGGGACGAGCCCGTTGAAGATGGAACCGCAATCGACTCTAAGCCCGAAGCATTGTTCGTGGTCTGGACAGAAGTTCCATCGGGCAAAAGTATGTTTTCTAAGACGCCATTAAACTCAGCCTGATTATTGGAACCATATTCAGCTCTCAAGCCGCCTAAAGACTCAAACTCCCTCAGGACTAAGGTTTTATTTCCATTATTCTCAAATTCCTCGTAAATCACCTGGGCCGGAATATCCCGAAGTTTGCCCAGCTCATCAAAATATTTCGCGCGCCGTAAAGCCGTCTCTTCCCCAACACTTTTTAGCACCCGAGCCTCTTGATAGATTTGCTTAATAATCTTCTGGTCAATTCCTGTTTTCTCCACCCAGATAGGCTGATCCAGCTTTCTCACCGACAAATAGGAAATGTCATGCACACGGATCCGTCCCTGGCGGCCCACCATATTGGCCTGCCTCACCGGCTCAAGCGTAATCTCAACGGAGTTTCCGCCTTTTCCTTCCAGCGGGAACATAAATGTTTGGACGCTGGTTTGAGATGCATCGATTTGGAAAGTGTACAGCGTTTGATAACTTGCGGCTTTCACGTTGAGTGTAAAAGTCTGGGTAATATCGGTGGGTTCCATCTTTTGAACAGTCACAGCAAGAAAGCTTTGATCTGAAATATTCACTGTTTGTGATGATTGGACATAGAGACCCAAAGCGCTTCCGGATGCAGATTGGAAAGTGTAACTTAACTCTGCATACCAACGGCCGCCCGAAAAATTACGTGTGCCAGAGGCGAAATCTGAGCTACTAAAAGAGCCTATCCTGTTTTGTTCAGCGGCTTGCTTCAGATAATCTACCGGAGGCGCATCAAAAATGTATTCGCCGCCATGAAACGTTTGAGAAGTAAAAAGCGGGTTGATTCTGTATTCTGCCAAACTTTGATTCTCACCCGTTGGTAAAATCACACGGGCATTGGTGAGGCCGCCCACATTATCTTCCGTATAGGTAAACGAAGTTCTTCCTTCATCTCCCTGGGGGTCAATGCCGGTAACCCGCTCGGAATTATAGAAAATGCGGTCACCGTTTGGATCCAGATAAGACTCTTCTCCGGAAGTTCCGTCAATCTCAAATTCCGAAGAGCCATCCTTGAGACCCACATGACCTCTTAAAATGCCTCCATCCTCGGCAAATTCAAGATTCGTAAGAATCGCTTCTTCAGTTTCTATGCGGGAAATATTTCCATCGGCATCAAAAATCGCAAAGGCTCCCCCCAAATTCATCTCTTTAAGATGACCTTGATTATCAAAGGCTTTCCGGGAATCTAAATCTTCGAGCACAAACGAGCGGATATTTCCCGTAAAACTCGAATCATAATAGAAGCGGCCTTCTTGGAGACTGCCCCTGGACAAATCAATGATGTAAGAAGCTAATCCTTTTTCAAAAAGCGCGGTTTTTCCATTCGGAAAAATCCATTTCACAAGCCTCCCCGCTTCATAAAACTGAATCCCGCCATCGGCAAGCCGCAGCGTGCCTCTGGTGAGTTTTCCGTCTTCATCCAGCTCATAATTTTCTAAAATCTCTTCGCGCCTTTCCGTGCGAGTCACACCCGGTGTTTGACTGGCTATGGCATTTAAAATTTGATTCTTAATCTGATTTTGGCTTTGACCGAGAAGCGTTGGATAATCAATGACGTTGGAGGTGCGAATTTTAAAAGCAGAAACCGGCCCTAAAAATACCTCGCCTTGGGCAGGACGGCCGTCCGGGGTCACAATAGAAACCGCAATTTCATTAAGAGTGCCTAAAGGCCGGATAATGGGGATATAAAAATATTGCCAATCGCTGGACGTCTGGCTCGTAAGAAGAATCTCTCCTACCCCTTTAAATTCTACTTTGAGATTGACAGGCTCGCTTTGGCTTCCAAATCGTACCGGCACGGATAGATAATCAAAGCCGGAAAGATCTAAATTATTGTATTTGGCATAAATTCCAACCGGAAATTCTGGTTTTTTAAAATCAAATTGAATTCGGCGCGCCTCCCCAATCACCGGGTCTCTAACAATTGCAGAGCTCGCAAATCCGCGGCCGAGCTGGCGATCATCATAAAACGGACCCTGAAGTGTGGCCTCAGCGAGCAAATCAAGCTTCATGTTGGCCAGTAAACTTCTGGCTAATTGTCTTTGGTTGGGGCCCGCTAAATATTCTTCAAGCCGCATGACGCGTTTGGGTGTGGCGCCGTCAAACTCGATTTCCACATGGTGGATTACGCTATTGGAGGTGAAGTAATTATAGATTTTTCCTTCCCCTAAGAGAGGATCCGTAATAGAAGGAACAAACGATTCTTGTTTTACAAGACCGGCAGGCCGTCCATCGGGGTTACTCGAGGCACCGCTATAAAGCGTCACAGGCGGTGCGTGGGGCATAGCTTGGCCTGTGCCATCATTGACCGGAAGACTGGAGAAATCCGAGGGCATGGAAAGTTCACCGGAGGCCGGCGTGAGATTAAATATTTGAGAGCGATAGAGTGAATCAAATTCAGAGGCGAGCCCTTGTTGGTTTAGGTAATTTTGGAAATAATTTTTACTTTTGCCGCTTAAGGCAAGGACAAATGAGGCTTGGTCTACTCCATAATAATGAGTGCCATATGCGGGGCTTACGGTCCCGGAAGCGGACGGATCAAGCCGTAATGAATCCGTGAATCCAAATTGATTTCGGATACCCGGAAATTTCGTTTCAATATTTTTTAAGAGTTGAAGCGCATAATGCGGCGCAACGCCAAAAGCAGAAGCTGTGCCATATAAAGAGCCTACATTTTGGGAAAGTTTATCTGCGGTTTCAGCAGCAGCCAATAAGCCGATTTTTCCGTCATACCCGGCTCCTGGATTTTCTCCGGCCGAAAGAAGTCCCGGAATATTATTCTTTTCAATAAATTCACTTTGAGCAACGAGAAAATTCCTGTGCGCTGTTTCAAATTCAGGATATTGAGTTTCATCGACATGCAGTAAAGGCCAGAACATCTGAAAAGCGCCGCCATCAAATGGAAGCGCGATATCAATCTTTTCTCCACTTTCCGTTTCATAAGGTTTTACAGCCACATCCAAATTGTCCAGCGCTGCTTTATACTCAGGATTTCTTGCCGCAAGCCAAAATAAACCGGTTCTGAATTCATTAAACATTCTATCCATCTGGCCGGTAAAACCGGTTTTCTCGCCTGTCGAGGGATTAAAATTCAGGGCTGCGTGGAATCGCTTTGTGTCATTCTTATCATAAAATTCCTGATACCCTTCATCTTGAGCTGTCAAAATTTGACTGATATAGAGACCGACCGCCATCTTAGCGAACCCGGCAGTCAGGAAACCGCCTTCTACCTCCTCCATAGCCCCCAGCACACTGGCTAAACTTACGGATAAATTGAGATTGTCTCCGATCGCGACCTGATTAAATTTCCTTCTGTAATGAGGGACAGCCTGAAATTGACCGGTCAGATTGCCCTGGGCATCCAAAACAGGTTCTTGACGATCCTCAATGTCAAAGAAAGAAACTAATCCCTTATATCCGGCTTCGGTTTGCACTTGCCTGAAGTTACCTAAGAGATCGATCAGGCGATCTAGGGCATCTTCTTTGGAAATACGGGCGTCAACTATATCTCCCGTAGCAATGGAGGCTAAAATTTCAGCCCAAAAACCGACTAATGTTGCCTGGGAATAAGAGGGTTTCTCCCCCGTCTGACTATTGAGGTTATCCAGCGGCAGGCCGGTTAAACTGTCTAAACCCTGGCCGGATAAAAAGTAATCCAGTTGCGCCGTAATCAGGGCTTGGCGATAGGTCTCTTCTTCCTGGGTTAAAGGTTCTGCGGGGATTTTGGCCAGAGGCGCGGGAGGAGTGATTTGAGCGGCGGAAAATTCAATGATTTGCCCCGCGGGCGTAATTTGCTTTTTGATCGCTCCATCTTCAATTAAATATTGAGTGCCATCCCGAAATAAAATTTCACCCGAGAGAATATTGCCTAAACTATCCACGGTTAAAGCGCGGAGTTCGCTATTGGTAAGAGAAATAAAAGGAATATAGGATTCACCTTCGGGTAAATCCGGGATTTGATCCGCCGGAATTTCTACATCCCGCTCTTGGATAAAACGTACCGGCCTGCCGCTTGCGTCAAATTCAAGCCTTCCCCCATTTTCGGTTTCGGCGCTGATTAATGTGCCGGTGCGCTCCACTCGTCCTTCGCTATTTTTGGATTCAAGGTAATGATACACACGGCCGTCAGCAGTCTCTAAAGTTGTGGGCACATCTTTTCCATCAATCAAAAGAAAAGTTGTCAGATCCCCATTGGGCTCTTTTCTCCATTTAAGACGGGAGGCCTCGTAATGTTCGGCTCGCCCATCCAGATAAGTTCGGGTAAAGGCTGTAAGCGTTGGGCCATTTTTTACGATTTCTTTGATAATGCTTCCATCCGTTAAAGTAATTGAATCTAACGTTTCCCCGGCAATATTGAGCGTGGTACCATCAGCCAAAGTGATTGCGCCGATTGCGCCCGTTGCTTCATACGTTTGACTCAAACCGTTTTCAGAAACAGTAATCGAGTTTAGGTTTCCCAATGAATCCACTGAGCTGGAAAAGGATTTGGATATACCTGAAGCAGTTACAAGGTGAGTAGGAAGGCCGCCAGCCAAATTCAGCAGCTCATTTTTCCCGGAAACGACACTCGTAATATTTTTATTCGCATCATAAGTAACTTTTCTCAAAATCTCGTTTTCTATTACTGGCCCAAGCGCGGGGTAATTTGCCAAGTCGGCCAAGATTGGCGCGATATCCAAAACCTGGCTTTGGCCTGAAGGAATCACAGAAACTAAATTAGATTCAAAACCTCCCTGAATATTCGTTATGCGATATCCAAAGAGATTTCCCAATTTATCCTTATAACTGGATAAGATTCCTTCTTGATACCGGATATCCGTTCCATCCTCTCCAGGGACTGCTGCGCTGTCAATTTTCAATATCCAAACGGGTTTTCCGTTTGCTTCATAAAGGCTTTTTGTACTTTCTTCCATCGCCAAAATGCGTTTAATCCCGCCTTGCCCGTCAAGCTGATAGGCATAACGGATCGGTTCACCATTTGAAGTAATGATTTTTCGGGTTAAACCGTTCGCGTAATAAAGAGTCTTTTCTCCATTGGGAGAAAGTTTCATGATGGCGTGAGAGTCCTCGATCAAAGTGCGGCTTCCGTCACGTTCTACGAGTAATCCGCCTTTTAAATTTCCACTCGCATCCAACTCGGGCAAATAAAACTCGTAAAGGCCGGCGAGTTCCATTTTCACCAAGCTAGAGCCGTCATATTTGGCTATCCAGCCGTTTTGAGTGGTAATGGAAAGAAGGTCTTCACCTAGAATTGGAATTGCGGGAATTAGGGGTTCTAAAGGTTCGACTTGGTTTAAGGTGACTTCGAACTGCTCGTTTTTCTGGATACCGGATAACTCCGATGTAATGAGTAAAGAATTAATGCCTGGATGGAGCAGCCAATTTTCTTGGTACTCTTGAGTGCCATTAACCCGGTATTCCAGCAAATAATTTTCGTTTGTAGTTTGGGCGGCGGAAAGAAATTCGAGTGTCAGATCTGAAACAAAATTGATTGTCGCGCTAAAACCAGCGATATGTCCTGCCTTATCTCTTACTTCTACGCGGATATCTTTTTCACCATAATTTTCTAAGATGGAAAGCGCTCTAGAGGAAGTAAAGGTTTCCCAATCCGTCCAGTTCATTCCGCCATCCAAAGAAAACCGGGCTTTATCTAATCCCGAGACTTGATCTTGGATATTAAGCGTTATCTGTAAATCCGGGCTGGTGGTATAAAGCGCTCCTTCATTGACTTCAATCGTTCCAAAAGGCGCTTGGGAATCCAATGTGACTTTGAATGTCAGCGTGGTTTGATTTCGAGCTGCGTCACTTTCAGAAATTGTAAGAATATTTTCTCCTTCAAGGAGATCCCGTGTTTCCGATCTGGGTACACCATCTACTTCATACATAAATATATAAAGAGATTCTGTCACTTCACCGGGTGAGCGCACCACAATTTGAGGCGGGATACTATCCAGCGTTACAAGAAAGTTTTGGAATGTGACATTTCCCGCAGCATCCGATTCCGTTACATTCAGATGATTTTCGCCTTCTACCAGTGTCGAGGCTTGAGTCTTCAAAATACCGTCTACGGTATAACTTAAAATGTAATCGGGATTATTAACTATATTGGATGAATTCAGTGTGATCGTGGGCGCAATTGTGTCCAGTGTAACGGTGAAATTTTGCTCCGTGATATTGCCCGCTTCATCCCTTTCGGAAATGGCAAGCTGATTCTCGCCTTCCAGGAGGGTGACAGCACGCCGTTTTTGGAGTCTATCGGATTCATACACCAACTCATAATCGGGGGTATTTACAAGAGAGGCGGAACGCACGACCAGTGATGGAGGTGTACTGTCATAGGTGATCGAATAAGAAAATCTCTCGGATAAACCCGCATAATCTCTCACTTCAACGAACACTTCATGTTTTCCTTCAATCTCAGACAGTGTGTGGGTTTTTGACGTCTCGAACGGCTCCCAATCCGACCATGCTTGAGTCTGGCTCATCAATCGCATTTCCTTGACACCGGAAGCAGCGTCCGTAGCGCTGATCGCAAGCGAGAGCACCAAATTATTCGTGTACAAAGCGCCGCCATTAACTAGGAGCGAGCCTGTGGGAGGCGCGCGGTCGAGAATAATCGTATCCGTAAAACGCGACACCCAGCCAGCCTGATCCCTGAGCTCATACCAGATTTCTTGAGGACCATCGACATCTCCCAGGCCAAAAGATGTAATAGACTCAAATGGCCGCCAGCTAGTCCAATTAGCGCCCTGATCACCGGAAAACCGTACGCTTTCTACTGCCGATGTCACATCAAGTCCGGTAAGAGTCAGTGTTGCTGTTTGGTTTGTCGTATAGGCATCACCCGCATTAATCAGGATGCTTCCCGTGGGCGGCACCGTATCCAACGTGACTTCATGCGTGAGCCGTGTTTGGTTTCCGGCCGGATCTTCTTCTACAATCTCCAGCACATTACGGCCTTCCACCAAAGTAAAACCAGAGGTTTTCGCTATTCCATCCACCGTGTATTCGAGTAGGTAATTTTCCTGATTCGTAAGACTTTTTGAAGTCACTATCACTTCAGGCTCTACGGAATCAAATGCAATTTGGTCACTGGCTTGAGAAACTAAGCCCGCCTTGTCTTTTAATTCAAAAAGAATGGTTTGTTCTCCCTGAATGTCCGGAAGCGTTATCGCTTTAGTCGCCTGAAACGATTCCCAATCCGTCCAACTGCCTGCTACCTGAAAACGCATCGCCCTGATTCCGCTGGTTGCGTCATAAGCTGCGAGCGTCAAAATGATATCGCGAGTATTGGTGTAAGCGTCATTACCATTAATCACAATGCTACCAGAGGGCGGCACTGTATCCTTCACAATCAAATCGCTGGTTTGGCTCACCCAACCCGCTTTATCTCTAAGTTCATAAAAGATTTCATGACTGCCTTCTTGAGTTACATTAAGCGTCTTTGAAGTCTCGAACGGCTCCCAATCCGTCCAGGTACTGCCATCCAAAGAAAAACGCATGCTGTCTACGTTCGCATCTTCGCCCGTAAGAGCCAGCGTTACCGAATCGGTCGTGGCATATTCATCCCCATTATTGAGAATTACACTTGCTTGCGGCGGCACCGTATCCAGATACACATTAAAAATTTGAGAATTGATATTATGGGCTGCGTCCTGCTCAATAACGCCAATCTCATTGAGGCCTTCCCGGAGAGAATAAATTTTGGATTTGCGCACTCCATCCACGCTATATTCCAATGTGTAATTGGCATCCTTCACATAAGCGTAAGGATTAAGCCACTCAATCACCGGCGGCACTGTATCCAGCGTCACAAAAAATGTGACGCGCGTTTCGTTATTTAAAGCGTCGCGCTCAAGCACCTCAATCGAGTTTACTCCTTCACGGAGCGTCACGAGCCTTTCCTTGAGCACGCCATCCACAGTATAACGGAGGAGATATTCCAACTGATTCGTAATATCGGAAGACTGAAACTCGAGCCTTGGAGGAATGGAATCTAAAAACACGTTCACCGTTTGGACTGTAATGTTTCCGGCCAAATCCGATTCTTGAATCGTAAATGGGTTATCCCCTTCTATTAAATATTTCGCTGCGGTTTGAAGCTCTCCATCCACAGTATAAGAAAGTGTGTAATTGGGACTATTCACCGCTAAGTCCGAGGTAATTTGAATAAGTGGCTTGATGGTGTCGAGAATAACAGGGCCGGGATAGGGAACCTCCGTCTCATTTCCGGCCGCATCCTGATCTCGAATGACTAAATGATTCTCGCCTTCCTGAAGCTGGAAAGTAGTTTGTTTCAGTTTTCCGTCGGAAAGAAAATCTACGACAAAATTAGGCTGGTTAGTCAGCGTGGTATTGGTAATAATCGAAACTACCGGCGGCACGGTGTCCGGTGCCCAAACGCCATATTCCATAGTAATCACGCCCGGCGTACCTGCGGGTAATCTCGAATTTCTCTGCGCCTTAAACCAAATT
>JACQQR010000091.1 GCA_016206875.1 Candidatus Omnitrophota bacterium | reverse complement strand
GAGCAATTTTCTTGAATGAGTTCGGGAGAAACCGGTTTTCCCGAAAGCACGTTTACGATACCCAAAAAGGGGATGCGTATGAGTAGCCGCCCCAGCCAATAAGTAAGATGCGCTGTCCTGTACACAAGGATGTGGGGTTTTTCATGAAGCGCCGTCTCGAGCGTTGCCGTGCCGGATGTGACAACAAGCACATCGCTTTCTTGTATGGCCCGGTACGGCTCGCCTCGAAGCCTCCGGAGCGAGGCGCGCAGCGGATGAGAACCAATCAATGTGTTATAAACTGAAGAAGGTACGGTGGCGGATTCAGACAATAAAAAAGACGTCCCGGGAAATTTTTTAAAAATTTCTTCGGCCGCATTCAATAACACGGGAAGAATACGCTTCACTTCTTTAAGCCGTGAGCCGGGAAGAAGGCCGATAGTCATCGGCGCGCTGCTTGGCTTGGTGATGGAGCAGGAGGGCTCGGGGATTTGCTCCGTGAGGGGGTGGCCGATAAACGCGCAAGGAATTCCGGCCTTTTT
Source organism: Candidatus Omnitrophota bacterium (assembly GCA_016206875.1). Lineage (GTDB taxonomy): Bacteria > Omnitrophota > Omnitrophia > Omnitrophales > JACROU01 > JACQQR01. Next base: position 3,392 of record JACQQR010000091.1, on the reverse strand, counting down.
GTACAGCGCCTCCTCGAACGGAAAAAAAACAATCATTTGCCGCACGAACTTTTTTAAAACGCCGATCCTTCTTCCGCCCCAGGCCCAGATTTGAGGGGAGATGTAATAAACTATAGGAAAGCGGCGGTTGATTTTTTTTGCCAGGCGGATATTAAAGCCCGGAAAATCGACCAATAGGACTGCGTCCGGCTTGATTTTTTCGATTTCTTTTAGGGCAGAATAAAAAATTTTTCTGTACTTAAAATAATTCAGCAGGACATCGCTAAGGCCCAAAGACGAAATCTGTGTGAGATCATAAGCAATCCGTATGCCCTCGGCTTTCATGAGGCCTCCGCCTAGACCATAAAACTCCACCGCGGGATTTTGCTTTTTGATTGCACCGGCTAAATGGGCGGCATGCGCGTCTCCCGAGGCCTCGCCGGCGATGATGTAAATTTTTTTAGGCGGCATAATGATTATCCCGAATGCTTTCCAGCACCCGGATGGCCAAGCCAAGCGCATCGCGGGCGGCAATGTCCGGATTTCCAAAATCGGTTTTTTGCGCCACTTTGTCTACGAAATGCTCGATTTCTTTGCGCAGCGGCTCGCCTTTTAAAATATCGATTTCCCGCGAGCTGATGGAGAAAAGTTCTTTGCGGTATACCTTGGCCTTTTGCTCGGCATAATCCAGAGAGATATAAGCGTCGGGCTGAAAAATGCGGATTTTTCTTTGGCGCTCGGGCGTGAGGCGGCTTGCCGTAATGTCACAAATGGCGCCGCCCGGAAATTTCAGACGGGCGTTGGCAATATCCTCGAATTTGGTGAGCACAGGAATGCCGATGGCTTCTATGCGCGCCGGCTCTTCTTTGACGAAAGAAAGCAGAATATCCAAATCGTGAATCATCAGATCGAGCACTACGCCGCAGTCGTTGATGCGCGGATTGAAAGGGCCGAGGCGGTGGATTTCGATGAAGCGGGGGTTTTTGACAATTTTTGCGATTTCCTGAATGCCGGAATTATAACGTTCGACATGGCCCACCTGAAGCAGCAGATTGCGTTTGCGTGCTATGTGGCAAAGTTCATCGGCTTCTTCCAGGTTCATGGCGATGGGTTTTTCCACCAGGCAGTGAATATTGGCGAGGAGGCATTCCCGGGCTACTTTGTGATGCAGGGAAGTGGGCACGCAAATGGATACTAACTCTATTTGGCCAAGGATGTTACGATAATCTTTATAAAAAGGAATGCCCCATTCTTTGGCTTTTTCCTCTTTAGAAGCATCCACATCGCAAATTCCAGCCAGCTCCACCGTTTCGTTTAATTCGCGGTAGAGCCGCGCATGCTCTTTGCCCACATGCCCAATTCCGATCACTGCAGCTTTTAGCCTTTGCATAGACCGGCTATTCTATCAAATGCGCTTGAGGAAGGTCAAAGCATGTGTTACCATACGCCCGATTTACTGCAAATTGGCACGGACCGTACCGATTGTACAACCGTCCCGGATGTGCTGCATTAGCTCGTTCTGGGACGGTTTCTTTTTTTATCAGAAAACTTATGGGAATATACAGACGACTTCTTACCTATATCAAACCTTTTCGCGGCAAGCTGGTGCTGGCCGGCCTGGCAATGCTGGGCTATTCCATCGCCAATAGTCTTGTTTCCGTCACTATTTATCTTGTTACAAACGGATTCATGAACAAAAGCCAGGTGAATTTGCCCCTTCCGAAACTTGGCTGGGACCTGGCTTTCCCGGCCGCTTTGGTGCCGGTGATTGTGGTGGCCGTATTTTTAATGCGCGGCCTCTTTGACTATTTTTCCAATTACCTAATGGCTACGATTGGCCAGCGCGCAGTGATGAACGTGCGCAACGAGCTCTATGAGCATCTCATCACGCAGGATGTAGTTTTTTATTCAAAAGGGAAAACGGGCGACCTGATTTCCCGCATTATGAACGATGTAGGGCAGATTCAAGGCGCGATTACGGATGTGCTCGTAGATTTAGTGAAACAGCCGCTGGTGATTTTATTCAACGTTCCGGTTATTTTCTTTTGGGATTTCCGCCTTGCGTTTATCAGCTTGATTGTGTTTCCGATGGTGGCCATACCCATCGGGTATTTCGGCCGCAGGCTTCGTACAATCGGTAAGCGCATTCAGGAAAAAACTTCGGATGTAACCACTATTCTCCAAGAGACATTCACCGGAATCCGCATTGTCAAGGCTTTCAACATGGAAGATAAAGAGGTGATAAAATTTCGCGGGGTCAATAAAGGCGTGTTGAGTTACATCATCAAAATTGTGCGCCTTACGGTTATTCAGCGGCCCATGATCGAAGTGTTGGGCGCTTTGGGTGTGGCCTTCACCGTTTGGTACGGCATCACGCATTTGCCGCTGGACCGCTTCACGGCTTTCGTTGCGTCGCTTTTTATTTTGTACGAGCCGCTCAAGAAAATCAGCAAAGTCAATGCTACGATTCAGCAGTCTATTGGCGCGGGCACACGGATTTTTGAAATCGTGGATCGCAAGCCCGAAATCAAGGATGCGCCCGGAGCCGTTGATTTTCGGGAAAAAATCGAAACGATTCATTTCGAAAATATCGGTTTTTTCTATGAGCCCGAAACCATTGTGCTGGAGGATGTTTCTCTGGATATTAGGGCAGGGGATGTCATCGCCATTGTGGGCTCGAGCGGTTCGGGGAAAACAACTTTGGTGAATTTGCTTCCGCGGTTTTACGACCCCACCGGAGGCCGGATTCTAATCAACGGCAAAGATACGAAGAGTTTTACGCTTCGTTCGCTCCGGGCCAATATCGGGTATGTTACACAAGAGACGATTTTGTTCAATGATTCGGTACGGGATAATATCTCGTACGGGAAAGATCAGGCCACGCTGGAAGAAATCCAAGAGGCCGCAATTCACGCGCAGGCGCATGATTTTATCATGGAGCTTCCGGAGGGTTATGACACGATCATCGGCGAAAAGGGCGTGATGCTCTCCGGCGGACAGCGTCAGCGGCTTTCGATTGCCCGCGCTATCCTAAAAAATCCGCCGATTCTTATTCTCGATGAGGCCACTTCCATGTTGGATACGGAAAGCGAGCGGGAAGTGCAATATGCCATTGAGTATTTAATTCAAAACAAAACTGTGTTTGTCATTGCCCACAGGCTTTCCACCATTCAAAACGCCACTAAAATCATTGTGCTGGATCAAGGCCGGATCGTTCAATCGGGCGCCAATGATGTGCTTCTCGAAGAAGAAGGCCCTTACCGCCGTCTCTACGATCTCCAGTTCAATCTGTAATCCTACTCTCCCGTTGCCCCAAGATAAAAGGTAACCCGAGCCAGTAATCGTTGCCCCAAGATAAGGGTAACCAGGCGGGTTATTTTTTTGAAGAGAAAAAGGGTTTATAGCAGTAGTCG
>JACQQR010000085.1 GCA_016206875.1 Candidatus Omnitrophota bacterium | reverse complement strand
TCTGTTGATTCTGGTGGATGATGTGTATTTGGCATTTGGCAAGTTAAGATTCCGGCCCAGTGGAAGCCACGGGGGGCATAACGGACTCCTGTCTGTTTCAGAGGCGCTTGGCACCGAGTTCTTTGCGCGGCTTAGAATAGGAATCGGCGCCCCACCTGCGGGTGTAGAACGAAAAGAATTTGTTCTGGACACATTTACCAAAGAGGAAAAAAACAAACTCGGCCCTGTTTTGGACGAGGCAGCCCAAGCGGCTCTTTTGTGGGTTTGCGAGCCTCTAGAGAAGGTGATGCAACGGGTAAACGGTTAAGTATTAGGCACAGTTCTCTTAAGGAGAATTGTCCCCGGTCCCTGTTATTCGTTATGCTGTTCGACAAATTCGTTAGGGGTTTTGTCAAGCCGAGAATATGGCAGTCCAATAAAAAGGAGAATTTTTAATGAATACGTTGATTATGTTTGGCGTGTTAGCGGTTTTGTTTTTTTTCATCTCGGGGATCCGGATTGTGCGGCCTACGCACCGGGCGTTGATTGAGCGCCTGGGTAAATACAACCGGTTTGCCGAGCCGGGGTTTCATTGGATCATTCCGTTGATTGAGCAGCTGTATAGCGAAAATATCACGGAGCAAATGGTGGACGCAACACCGCAGGAAATCATTACTTTTGACAATTTGAATGCGCGCGTGGATGCGCAGGTGTATTTCAAGGTAAAGCCGGATGAGATGAGCGTGAAAAATTCTATTTATAACGTGAACCGCGTGCAGTATCAAATTGTGAATCTGGCGCGCACCACACTTCGCAATATTATCGGAACGATGACGCTGAAATCGGCCAACAGCGAGCGCGGGAGGATTAATAGCGAGCTGCATAAAATTTTGATTCGTGAGACGGCCAATTGGGGCATTGAAATTGTGCGCACCGAGCTCAAAGAAATTGATCCGCCTAAAGACGTGCAGGAGACGATGAATAAAGTGGTGAAAGCAGAAAATGAAAAAATTTCAGCCATCGATTTTGCCACCGCCACAGAAACCGCGGCCGACGGAGAAAAACGGGCGCAGATCAAAAAGGCCGAAGGCATCAAGCAGGCCCGTATTCTTCAGGCCGAAGGTGAATCGGAGGCAATCCGCCTGGTGAATGAAGCCGCACAAAAATATTTTGTAGGCAATGCGCAGGTTTTGCGCAAATTGCAGGCTGTTGAAACCGCATTGGAAGACAACGCAAAAATTGTCGTGCCCGCCGATGGGGAACTTGTGAACGTAATTGGCAATTTGGCCGGTATAGTGCCGTTAAAGAGAGAAAGAGAAGCAGAAAATTAATCAAAAAATTTTCTAAAAATTACTCTTTATTTGGAATCCCGAGCTATGTTAGACTACTGCGCTCGGTTCGAGAAAAAACAAATAGGGAGTAGGAGATACGGATGCGACGTTATGAAAGTGTAGTAATATTAAATCCTCATGTAACTGATGAGCAGACGAGGGGCTGCCTGGCCAAATTGGAAGAGATTTTAAAAAAATCAGACGCCAAATTGGTGAGTAAGGTGGAATGGGGAAGAAAGCCGACCGGCTTTCGCATTAAAAAACAAGGGGAGGGATATTATCTTCTGGTGGAATTTGAGGCGGATCCGGCTAAAATTTCCGAGATCCAATACGCATTCCGGCTGGCCGATTTTATTCTCTTCTCGAGTATTTTTGTGAAAAAAAACAATGCTGTTCTTCCGGAACAGCAGAAAATCCCAGCCTAATAAGGAGAACCTCAATGCCTGCAAGTCTGAATCGTGTATTGATGATCGGAAATTTAACCCGTGACCCGGAAATGAGATATATACCCTCCGGACAACCCGTTGCCACTTTTTCTGTGGCCTTGAATCGGAATTATCAGAGCCCGTCCGGGGAAAAAAAAGAAGAAGTGAGTTTTATCCGTGTTGTTTGCTGGGCCCGCCTTGCTGAAATTTGCAATCAGTACCTAAAAAAAGGCAGTTCTGTTTTTGTGGAAGGGCGCTTGCAATCCCGCTCTTGGGAAGCGCAAGACGGCACGAAAAAGAGCACGGTGGAAGTGGTGGCTTCCAGCGTACAGTTTTTAAGCACAAAGGGTGCGTCCAAGCAAAATGAGGGCGCTGCGCAAGAAGGCGAAGCGGTTATTGAAGATTCATTTGCGCCCGGTGCGCCTGGGCCTCAGGCCGGAATGAAAATTTCAGAAAATGAACTTGAACCCGACGAACAAGTTCCATTTTGATGGCCGAGAATAGGCCCTAAGAAGGAGATTGGAAAGAATGGCTGAACGACGTGAGCGGCGTGATTCTTCCGAGCGAAGAGGGGGACGCCAAAAGTTTTTCAAAAAGAAAACCTGCAAGTTTTGCGGCGAAAAAGTAGTTCCACTCGATTATAAAGACATCGAGCGCATCGCCAAATTCCTTACGGAGAAGGGGAAGATCATTCCCCGAAGGATTTCCGGAAATTGCGCGAAACATCAGCGAAAGCTGGCCTGGGCGGTAAAACGCTCCCGTCACGGCGCTGTGTTGCCGTTTCAGATTGGTTGATTGCTTGTCATGAGGTTGAAGGCTGTTATTCTTCGACGGGCGCGCCCTCTTCGCAGTGTTCAGAATAACAATGACAATGAAGAAGGAGAGTTTTCATGCAGGTATTTTTGATTGAAAGCATTAGTAAGGTTGGAAATGCCGGAGAAATAGTCCAGGTGCGTGATGGTTATGGGCGCAACTTCTTGCTTCCCCGGAAATTGGCAGTTCCCGTAACGGAAGGCACTCAAAAGCAAGTCGAAGAGCAAAGAAAAATGTTCACCTTGGCTTCCCTCCGTCAAGAAAAGCAAGCCGCCCAGCTCAAAGAAAAGATTGAGCAACAGGTGGTTCAAATACCTGTTCGAGCCGGAAAAGATCAAAAGATTTTTGGCTCGGTGACCACGCAGTTGATTCAGAAACAATTAAAAGAGCAAGGCATTCGTTTAGACAGGAAAAAAATTGTTCTCGAACAATCAATCCATCAACTTGGGGAATACACGGTTCCTGTCAAGTTATCTTCGAAGGTTGAAGCTCACATTCGAATTCAAGTTGTACAAGCCGTAAAAGCTCAATAGCGCCGCCCCTCTATGGCCCGAAACACGTTGAAACCATCCAAATCATCTAAACCGTTCAATCTATTCGAGAAACTTCCTCCGCAAAACAAAGAAGCCGAGATGAGTGTTCTGGGCGCCATCCTGATAGACGATGACGCGATGTCCCGGGTATTGGAACTCTTAAAGCCGGATCATTTTTATCCGGAATCCCATCAAAAAATTTTCAGTGTTTATTGCCGCTTATTTGAATCCAACTGTCCCATTGATTTGGTGACGGTTTCCGAAGAATTAAAAAAAGAAAATTTGCTGGAAAATGTCGGCGGAGCCAGCTACCTAGCCGAATTGAGTTCCAGCGTTGCCACCTCAGCCAATGTGGAGCATTACGCAAAAATAGTCAAAGAGAAGGCGCTCTTGAGAAGGCTGATTCACACGGCTACGGAGATTGTTCAGGAGGGAAACGAGCCCGGCGGAGAGGTGAGTGTTCTTCTGGATAAAGCCGAACGGAAAATTTTCGAAATTAGCCAGCACAAGATTGAAAATAAATTCATATCTCTTTCAGAAATTATTCGAGACAGCATCGAAACCATTGATCAGTTGTATCAGAAAAAAGAGCACGTCACAGGCCTCGCCACCGGTTTTCATGAATTTGATATCAAGACGGCCGGGCTCCAGCCCTCAGACTTGGTGGTAGTGGCCGGACGGCCTTCGATGGGGAAATCGGCCCTCGTGACGGGAATTTGCGAATATGTGGGCGTGAATTTGAGAAAAGGAGTGGCGTTTTTTTCTTTGGAAATGAGCAAAGAGCAACTGGTTCAACGCATGCTTTGTTCTCACGCAAAAGTAGATGCGCAGAAAGTAAAAACCGGATATTTATCGCATCAGGACTGGCCTAAATTAACAAACGCCGCGGGAAAACTTTCAGAAGCCCCCATTTTTATTGATGATAGCCCGGCACTGTCGGTTCTGGAGGTCAGGGCCAAAGCCCGAAGGCTTAAAAGCCAGCACGATATTCAATTGGTGGTGGTTGATTATCTGCAGCTGATGCAGGCGGACCGAAGATCCGATTCCAGGCAGCAGGAAATTTCTGAAATTTCGCGTTCTCTTAAAGCTTTGGCCCGCGAACTTAAAGTTCCGGTGATTGCTATCAGTCAGCTGTCGCGCGCGGTAGAATCTCGAACCGGGACCCGGCCCCAGTTATCCGATTTGCGCGAATCGGGCGCTATTGAGCAGGATGCAGATGTGGTGGTGCTTCTTTTCCGCGAAGAATATTACAATCCGACGGAAGAGAATAAAAATCGGGCGGAAGCCATTATTGCCAAACAACGCAACGGTCCAACCGGTACCATTGATATGCTGTTTCTTAAGGAGTGGACACGATTCGAAAATCCGGAATTTCATTACGAAGAAGCGGCAGTTTCCGGCTGATTTCTGATGCTTTACACTTTCCCCTGAATTATGTATCATACCGCGATATTGTCTTAACCTTTCTCTTACTCTTATGTCAGTCAACCGGGCTGGATTTGGTTCACGGATGAGATATTTTCAAATGCTTCATACGATTATACTTAGAGCTTTTGGCCTTCTATCCATATTCTTATTTCTGTTCGTCTCTATTCTTCAGGCGCAAAATAGCACCCCTCAGGATCAGGAAGAAAAAGCCCCGGGCCAGTCACAAGCCCAAGGCCCCGCTGGGGGTCCGCCCCCTCAAGCCTCAAAACCTCAAAGCGAGCCGCCTGATTCAAATCAAAATAATGAGCCGCAATCTGCGCCCCCACAGGCTATTGTGAAAAAAGTGGAAATTCGCGGCAATCGTGTGGTGAGCACCCACGCGATTATGACCAAAGTAAAAACCAAGCCCGGCAGCCCGATTTTGCAGGAAGTGATCAACGAAGACGTGAAGAGATTGTATGCCACCGGATTTTTTCAGGATGTGCGTATTGACGTTGAGCCCGAAGCCGATGGCTTGCTCATCATGATTGTTGTGGATGAGAAGCCTATTATTAAACGGATTATTATTGAAGGGGCTAAATCCATCAAAGAAGACGTGATTCGTAAAGAGCTTAAT
>JACQQR010000084.1 GCA_016206875.1 Candidatus Omnitrophota bacterium | reverse complement strand
TGGAAGTAGTAGCCAATGCAAATTCGGAAAAACAAAAAGGTTCTACATAAGCTACTGACAAAAAAACAAAAAGGAACAACGAAGTTATTCTCTGACTTTGAAACTTCACAATTTTATTAAATACCCTTTCCAGAATTTACACCGCGAACTTGAGTTGAAGCAGGTTTTCATGCCGGTGAGCTGCCTTGCTGATAAGCAGGGATAGAAAGGACTCCCGGGGTCTGTCCTCTTCATCCAAATTTGAAAATGGCACTCTATGTTGAGTCTTCGAGGGAATATCTTTTGTTATAGCTTGTAATACAAGTTGGGCATCCAGAGAAGTTTCTTCTGGATTCGCCCGATTAGCCTTTCCAAGACTTGTGGCCTGAGCGGGAATGCGGATGGGCTCTACTACTTCAGGTTCTCTAACTTCCGCGAAGTCTGGCGCAAACCATCCAGATTCTTTTCTTTTTTTGGCTTCTTCTTTTCGTTTGAGAGGAACTAAGGACATGATTTTGCAGTCCAAATAAGCCGGCGTTCCGTTCGGAATTCTTGGATTGGCCCAATTAAAGCTGCCGCTGCGATCGGCTGCGGTTAATGTTTTGTCGCCTAAAAGCGCGCGAGTGGCCGCTGAACTCATCCCGTGCCCCACAGCAATCACAATGACCTTTCGCGCGGGTACTTTCTCTTTCATTGCCTGAATGCAAAGCGCCAACCGGCGAAGCGGCAATATGGCGGATGCCATGGCCTCATACAAACTACTTCCTCCTCCGGGATGCATGAGGAAATCCCGTCCCCCCAGAAACTGGTCCAGGAGCACTTGTTCATTCTCCGGCAAATCTCCCTGATACTTTCTGCCTTGCCACAAACCCAAATTGATTTCTTGTAAAAATTCTTCCTCCTCAATAGGTACTGAATCATGCGGGCGTTTTCCAAGGTCCCAACCGTTATGCCGATGCATTTCGCCTTCTATAAACCAGGCATAAATTTGCGCGGTTTCCCTGGCTCTCACCCTAGGACTTGACAGTAGAATCACCCGGGCGCCTTTTTGTAAATCGGGCGCGATATGGCCCAACAATATTCTGGCGCCTTCTTGTGTTTCACGAAATCCTTTCTCACTCAATTGAGCCCGTTCTCCGTCTCCCCGGCCTTGAAAAATTTTTTGTTCGTTGGCCAAGGTTTTTCCATGCCTCACAAAGTACACATCTGCGTCGAGTGAAACCAAGGGCGGATGATCTTGGATAAAACGTATTTCACCTGTTTGCGAATTGATTTCAAATTGTTCACGGATAAAAGGGATTCCTTGCGTGATCATTCGGGTCTCACGGGAAATTCCACCGGCCGCCTCTTCATCTACAATAAAAGTGATGTGGGGATGGGATTGAAGAATAGATGCAGGAAGTTCGGAAGTGATGGAGCCTGAGAAGGCCCCCGAAACAGCGGCCTGTTTTGCTTCCCCATTGGCCACTAATACAATCTCACGTGCCTTGTGCACAGCGCCGGTGAGCGTCAAGGCCCTCCGAGGTACGCGCTCGGGTTTCTCACCAAAAAAACGGGAGTTATCCAGCAAAGTGGGAATGGCAAGAAAGGTAACTTTTGCCTGAGATCCAAAATATTCCCCGCGAGGCAAAAACCGAACAAGCGGCACACCTTCCATTTTGGGCATCCGGCTCAAAAGAAAATCTTTTCGCTTGATATATTGTTCCGGCAAATAAAAAATGGTTTCTTGCTCCGCTAAAAGCTGCCGGCCCAACCGGTTCAATTCTTCAACTGTAAATTCACCGGCCTTGAGAGAACGCGGCAGCATTCCTGAAACTCCTGCCTGCGGGCTGGATTTTCTTTTGCGCAAGTCTGAAAAATCACCCAAACGGCTGCGGGCATCTGTTCGTACACGCATTATTTCTTGAATTAAAAATAACAGCTGTCCCTCTGAGATATTCTCCTCCTCAATCACAAATTCGTTAAAATCGCGCAATTTTTTATAGGTTTCGCTCGGCGCATCGCTTGTACATTCAAGTTCAGTTAACGTTTTTAAATTGATACAAATAGCCGGCTCTAAAAAAGCGAAATGGCCGTCGCTTCCTATGCCTAATACTTGCCAATCTATTCGGCCTTTTGATTCAATCAAACGCAGATATCTCTCCAGCTCTTTTTCCGGATCTTCCGCTTCACCGTTCAATAGATGCGTATTCGCGCTCAAGAATGCGCGCCCAGAATCCACGAGCCTGAGCGGTTCAAATAAATGATGTTCCATAAAACTTCGATAACTTTGGGCGTGCTTTGTTTCCAAACCGTAATACTCATCCAAATTAAGGGTGGTGACTTGAGAAAAATCAATAGAAGTGTCTTCTGAAAAAAGCCGGCACACCTCCTGGTACACTGCTTCCATCGTGCCCCCGGTGGCCAGCCCCAGCACCGCCTGAGGGTTTTTGCGCACCGCCTCTACCAGCCTCTTGGCTACTTCATGTGCTACGGCATTTTTATCCGGATCTATCTGAAGCTCCAAAAGCTCTGCTTGCCGAATTCCTAAGGATTGAGCTGACACTATAGTTTCAGCTACGCGAACGAGCCTTTGCCGAAAGGGCTCGGCTTGGGGCTCGCCCAGCGAGGCGCCGGAAATTACGGGCGCGAGGGATTGGGATTCAACCCTCACTTCACCTCTTCCCAATAAGTACTTTGTGTCATTGCGGGGAGCTAAAATTCGATTTTTGTAATTGAATGCCCTTTGCGGGTTTTGTATTGCTGGTGTAATTATGGTGTAAGGAATTTTGTTGGATTTAAGGGCCGAAATCACCGCTTCTTTATGAAAACCGCCGGCAATGAATATGGCGGTTTCGAGTGAATGACCCCGCAGGCTGCGAACAAGATTTTTCGAAAGAATCTGATTCCGTTTTGCAATCAGCCGGTAATTGCGCAGTGAGTTTTCTATCCATGATTGTAACTGAGGAAACTTGCGAATCCATTCATCCTGTCCAATGGCTTGGCACGTAAACCACTCTTGATGAGTCAGACGGAAATGGATCAGTTTTTTTACGAGGGTAAAATGTTTGAATCGAATGAGCCACCGGTTTTCTTCGAGAGCCGGCTTTACATTTTGAATCGCAAGGTTTTCTAAGGCTTCCATTTCTTCCAGGAGCTCTTCGGAAGCCATCTCCTCTTTCAGCACATAAAAACCGATCCAATGCCGGAGATAAGGAAAATCAAGAAGCGAAACATCCTGGCCCATCAATTCATCTTCAATGCGCTCAAAGCATTCGCGAAGCTTTCCGCGGGCCTCGTAATGCCTTTCGGGTTGCCACAAAAAATCCATTTGAGAAGCCAGCTTGGATTTTTTTAGTAGAGCCGATTTTTCTGCTTCAATTTCCTTGCGAAAATTCCGAAACTTCCGCCCTAGCCCCTCCATGTTTTTCAAACGGATGATCTCAGGCCAATTCTCGTATCCTTTTTTATCCAATCCGTCCAAATGTGTGCGCGCGATTTTGGCCATCTGGCGTACATAAGCCAATATAGAAATCCGCTTTTCTTCAAGCTGCCTTTTTAAATGAAGAACTTTCTTTAGGCGCGAGCTGAGAATCCAGCCCCGTTTTTTTTCTAAATCATCTTGAATTTCCTTGATAACAGCCTCCGCCCCGGGCACGTCCGATAAAAGGCGCTGAGCCGCTTCAATATTTTCAAAATAAATCCGCGGATTTTCTAATCCGTAAAACCCGACTTCCCCGGGAGCTTCCAGGGCGTAGCGCTCAAGGGCGCTGATTTCAGAACGGTTGAACAATTCATCCCAAATTTTTCGGTTGAGCTCAGTATTTTTCCCGGCGAATTCATAAAATGTTTTATCAAGCTTTTGGGAACCGCCCTCAAAAAAAACGTGCCGGACACGCTCTTTCGTGACTAATTCATCCAGAATGACCCGGATATGTTCCTGAGCATCGCGACTGTCATGCGCGTCTTCAATGAGGTAAACAAAAGGCATTCGAGAGGGCGAATCGACGGCGGGAGAATGGGAAAGAAGAAACGGATTCTGCGCCCAAACAGCATCCGCGGCAAAAACGAAAAGCAGAAAAAACGATATAATTTTTTGTAACCGTTCAGCTGCCCCTCTCCCTTCCGCCGAAGGCGAGAAAGGGAGAGGGATTAAGGGTGAGGGTTGTGGTGGCGCTACACCCTCACCCTGGCGCTCCGCGTCCGCCCTCTCCCTCTGCTTCGCGAGGGCGAGGGGCAACTAAACGGTTACCTAAAATCTTTGTGACCCCCATCACAGTTTTCATGCCCATTAAGAAGTATACTCCGGCCAAAAAGAGGAGATTTTTTGAGTACATTACTACTTACATCTGTTCCCCGGCCGCTGGGTGAGAAACAGGGACATTCTAAGTCAGTTGGATATGAACTTCTGCATGGCCAGGTTACACGGGCTCAAGGTATTTTTAGTCCGCGCTCGATTATTCATCATTTCTCGCTTGAATTCATTGCGCATAATCTAGACAGCCCCACCGTTGTCCTGCAATATCCTTCGGAAAAAGAATATATCCGCGAACTGAAGCGCGGCTACGATTATGTAGGCATTTCTTTTGTGCTGGCCACATTCCACCTGGCCAAGCGCATGTCCGCGCTGGCACGCAAGTACGCGCCCAAGAGCAAAATTATTTTAGGCGGCTATGGCACCGTACTTTCTGACGCGGAACTTGCGCCTTACGGGGATTTTATCTGCCGCGAGGAAGGGGTAGGATTCCTGCGCCGGCTGCTTGGAGAGCCGGAAAAGAAAATGCCTTATGACCATCCGGTCATCACAAACCGCCTCAAAATATTTTCCGTGCCGTTCGGCGAGAACGGAATGATATTTGCCGGGCTCGGCTGCCCTAATGGTTGCGATTTTTGCTGCACCTCTCATTTTTTCAAAAGGCAGCACATCCGGTTGCTGCCCACGGGGGATGATATTTTCAATGTGGTCATGAAATATATGGAGCACAATCCCGCGATGAACTTCACGGTTTTGGACGAAGATTTCCTGCTGAATCAATCCCGCGCCCGCCGCTTTCTTGAATTGGTGCGCAGCTCCGGTGTTACTCCGTCCATGTTTGTATTCTCCAGCGTGAAGGCATTGTCTCAGTATGACGTCAAGGAGCTGGTGGAGATGGGCATCTCGGGTCTTTGGATCGGCTACGAAGGCAAGCATTCCAATTTTGAGAAGCAAAAAGGGCGCAATCCTCAGGAGTTATTTACAGATTTAAGAGCGCATGGCATCGTGATTTTGGCGTCCATGGTGATTGGATTTGATTATCAATCGCCGGAAATCATCGAGACAGAATTAAACGAGCTGCTTGGCTTGTGCCCGACATTCACCCAAACGTTGATTTACGGCCCCACACCGGGAACGCCGTTTTATGAGCGGATTATGAAAGAAAAAAGATTGGTCAGTGCCTTGGAAGGCGACCGCGATTTGTACTATAAAAGGTGCACCGGTTTTTACGGGATGGTTCGCCATCCCAAGTTATCCAGCCGCCAGCTGGAGCATATTCAGGCGAAATGTTTCCGCATGGATTTCGAAAAGTTAGGGCCGTCAATTCTTCGATCCGTAGAAAATTGGTTTTTGGGATATCAAAAACTATATCGGGAAAAAAGCGAGACATTGCGCAGACGCGCCGAGCGCTACCGGAAGGACATCATCGATTCCTTGCCGATTTTTCTATCAGCCCGGTTGTTGGGGCCCACGCGCCGGGTGCGCCGCCAAGCCGGACGGCTTTACCGGCAAGTCACAAAATTTTTTGGCAAGCCTTCATTTTTCGGGCACCTTCAATCTTTGGCCGCGCTCACCATGGCGTTATGGACAGCCCTTACGCTTTGGCTCAACTGGTTCCAGCACCCGGGCACCATCCGCATTTCCTACCGATTTCCTACCCAGCGCAAATCATAAAGTTGGAAGACGCTTGAAATATGGGAAGTAATATGTTAGATTTACAATGAAAAATTAACTT